>NZ_JAJCGT010000024.1:0-50939 GCF_020553185.1 Blautia sp. MSK18_10
GAAGTGTGGCAACACATGGAGCTGACTGTTACTAATCGGGTGAGGGCTTGACCAAGAATCGCAGGAAGAATGAATCTCAAGGAAATGTCAACATGTATGTAGTTTTGAAGGTGCAAACCTTTATTCCTCCTTAGCTCAGTCGGTAGAGCATGCGGCTGTTAACCGCAGTGTCGTTGGTTCGAGTCCAACAGGGGGAGTTTTCGGAAACATGAAGTCCGATATCAAATTCAATTTTCTACCAGGCTCCATGGTCAAGCGGTTAAGACACCGCCCTTTCACGGCGGTAACAGGGGTTCAAATCCCCTTGGAGTCATTATGTAAGATTTCTTACATATAATAAAATGTGAATATGGTGCCATAGCCAAGTGGTAAGGCAAAGGTCTGCAACACCTCTATCCCCGGTTCAAATCCGGGTGGCACCTCTTGAAAAACCTTAGAAATATCTTCTAAGGTTTTTTTGTGTTAATGTATACTGACACTTGCGATAGTGACACAGGATTGATTCTGATAATTTCTGGAAGTCACAGAAATAACAGGCTACAGGAGAGGGAATTTCGGTGGCTCCTGAACTGTCAGATGTTTACCGATCAGCTTCTCCATCCAGACCATATTATACCAGTGGTTGAATTTGTAACCGCATTTATGGAACTCACCTACAAGACGATATCCCATATGAGTGTGAAATTCCACACTGTTTTTGTCAAGATGTTCATCTTCCTTTGGAGGATAGGCAATGCAGGCATTCATATTCAAGATACCCTGCTCACGTAAAGCGGTTTCAAGGGCATCATGAAGCCTGCGGCCTATCCCTCTGTGTTTAAGAGACTGATCAACATAAATAGATGTTTCCACAGCCCAGTCATATGCAGGTCTTTCATGGAAAGGACCTGCATATGCGTATCCAAGCAAAGTTCCTTTTTCCTCAGCTACAAGGTAAGGGTATTTTCTCAGAGTGTGTTGAATCCGGGAAGCAAATTCTTCTGTGGAGGGAACATCATATTCAAAGGTGATGGCTGTATTTTCTACATATGGTCTGTAAATTTTAAGCAGTGCCGGCGCATCTGCAGCAGAAGCGGTACGGATTATTATTTTATTGTCCATGATAATTTCCTTTCTGAAGTGTGTTTGAAAAATATATGTAATTATTCATCAAATTCTGCAGTCACTATAAAACCTCGCGGTGTATGTTCAATATTTTTTACGATTCCTTTTCTGGATCTGATGCGTTCTGCATTTGGATAACAGCCGGACATTGCCACAGCCGGTTCAATGATATAACTGTAATTCATAAAAGACTGATATTCGGAAATTTCTATTTCATCTCCCACATTTATTAATCCCTGACGTTCCATTTTAAATTTTTCCTGACGCATATAATTCCTTCTTTCTGTGTCAAGCGGATAAAATCATCCGCTTTGCTACGCAGCTTTACACCGAATAACTGCTCCGCAGGGGACTTACCTGATTCGGTTAAATGGAGTAACAGTTCAGTATATGATTGTTTTACCAAAGTGCTGTCATAAGTGAAGCTGCCATATAAGTATAACACAAAAAAAGTAAACAACAATGATTGTTATAAAAAAGTAAAATAAATGAAAAAAGTACTTGAATACGTAGGATTAAGCATATATAATTAATAGAAATTGTGCTGTTTACAGATAAATGTCAGAACTTTGCGACTGACAGGATTTTGGAAGCTGCTTTTTATATTGATACGGAAAGGGGAAATTACATGAAAACGATCGTCGTTTGTGATGATGTTGAGATTGAAAGACTTCTTTTAAAAGAAATATTGTGTCAGTATTTTGAAGAAATAAATGAAGAGGTTTCAATTGTAGAATATGATTCAGGAGAGACGCTTATAGCCGATGTGGAAGAAGGATACATTGCTATGGATCTGCTTTTTCTGGATATTTGTATGAAGAAACTTAATGGAATGGAAACTGCAAGAAAATTGAGACAGATACAGTGTAAGGTGCCGATCATTTTTCTTACCGCCTCACCGGATTATGCCATAGAGAGTTATGAAGTACAGGCTTCCGGATATTTGTTGAAATCATTTTCAGAAGAGAAACTGATGAAACTTCTGAACAGGATTCTTAAAACGGATATGAAAAGGCGTGTTGCAATCAAAAACAGAAGACAGTACCGTTATCCATGTACAGATGATATCATGTATATTGACAGCGATAAACATAATGTCACCCTGCATCTGTCAGATGGTTCCGAAATTATAACAGTGGACAAGCTGGGAGAAATTGAGAAGAGAATTAACGAGAAACGTTTTCTGCGCTGCCATCAGAGTTATCTGGTGAATATGGATTATATTAAGGATGTAGAAGACGATTTTATTATGGAAGATGGAACACTTGTACCTATACGTGTTCGTGGGCGGAAAGAAATACTGGATACGTACTATGATTATTTTGTAAATCATTTTGGAGACTCAAAGGACACTTTTGCAGAATAAATTGCTGAATTTGCATAAAATGAAAAGTAGGCATAAATGCTGATATAATACACATTAAGGTACAGCTGATATAAAAACAGATAAACTGGGAACGGGGAATGAAAGACACAGTATTATTGTTTTAAATCAGTCGTTATACCTGACCTATTATTAAAAAGTGTGTGAAAAGTGTGTGTTATAAAATGTGTGTGAATGTGTGAAAAATCCCCACCGAAAGTCAATGTTTCCTCGGCATTGAAATTTCGGTGGGGATTTTTTGATATAATATTATCTGATATCAGATGTATCAGAAGAATCCTGTTCAGCAGTTGTCAGGGCAAGCTCCAGAGAAGTGTCTGTGAAGAAGGTATTAGCATTATACAGGTACAGAATTTCCTGAACATTTTCAACCTGCATTAACTGCTCCAGATCTCCAAAGTAATAACGGGGATCAATCATTATGATCTTTCGGTAATGCTGAGCAAGAAATGGGATGAAGCTGTTTGCGTATGAATCCTTAAGCACAAGCAGTGTATTATCTGTTTCAGTAGGAGTACTGATCTTTATCTGAGCGTGGTTTCCACCAAAGAATAATGCATATTTATCTCTTGTCTCAAGTTTCTCAGTATCATAGAAGCTGGCACTTTTTTTCTGTTCGTCTACATAATTAACTACAGAAGAGAGTGCCTGATCTCCGGTGGGGAGAAATACATCGATCTCATCTTTTTCGCCGGAGCGGAAACCGCTTTTGGCAGACAGTGTTCCCTGAAAAGAACGGGTGACAGGTGCTTTGTCATAAGTGTCTGCTGAAGTATCAATTCCCATATCTTTGGCTGCCTTAAGATAGGCATAATAAGCACCCTGGGTAGTCCAGTGATGATCAGTGTGATAATAGAGGTCTTCCATTTTGTGATCTTTAAAAGTGCTGCGAACATCAATAAAGGTCACACCTGCATCGGTCAGGGAGGCAGAGAGGCTGTCAAGCCAGGAATTCTGATCCTGGACAGGGGCAAAAGCAGGAAGCCTGTCGCTCAGGATATTCACAGAATTTGGGGCGATCAGTGCATATTGTTTCAGATCAGAATGTTTTTGCGCAAAGTCAGTCATTGCTTTTACAGTGGCGTCATACTGTGTCTGATCAGGCGCTTTAAATTCTTCCATAAGATATCCGGATTTTCCAACGTATACGCCATTAGATTCTACTTTTCCCATCAGACGGTCAGTTCCGGCTTTCAGGGTAATCCACAGATCGCGAAGTGGAAACTGATCATTTTCATAGGTTTCAAATTGTTTTTCAAATCCGCCGGAAGCAATCTGACTGCCGTTTAAATGAGGCAGGGAAGAAAGTACGCGGTTTTCTTTTTCAGAAAATCCTCTGTCAGGAAGCACAATGCTCAGAATGAGTACGATCAAGGGGATAAATAAAAATAAAAGTCCCATTCTGTGGAAAAATAAACGATAATTTCTTAATGATTTTTTCATATTGTTTACCTTTTAAAATTTTGCATATAAAAATGGTGTGTAAGAGTTATAAACCATATAGGCAATCGATAATGCAAATAAAATAAGATTTATGATCACTGCAGCAACAGGTCTGCGTCTGACCAGACGCTTAAAGTACTGGTAAGGAGCAGGACGGCACATAAGAATACTGATCAGAAGAAGGATAAATCCTGTCTTGAGGTAGTAAAGTGCAGTTTTGTCTATGAAACCGGAAGCTCCGATTCCAAACATAGTTCCAAGGTAATGGCCAAGGGCACCAAAGTCTGTCTGGCTGAAGAATACCCATCCGATCATGACTACAAGCATAGTGTATACAGTGCAAAGCCAGGATGGTATTTTTTTCAGATATTTTTGAAGTACAAATTTTTCGAGTAAAAGGAAGAGGCCGTAATAAACACCCCATAGTACGAAATTCCAGCTTGCACCATGCCATAGACCGGTAAGTGCCCATACCACAAGGATATTTCGGATATGTTTCAGAGTGGAGACCCGATTACCGCCAAGCGGGATATAAATATAATCTCTGAACCAGCTTCCAAGAGAAATATGCCAGCGTCTCCAGAATTCAGAAACACTGGTGGAAATATAGGGATAATCAAAGTTCTTATTAAAATCAAATCCCAGCATTTTTCCCAGACCGATGGCCATATCCGAATAGCCGCTGAAGTCAAAATAAAGCTGCATTGTATAAGCCAGAATGCCAAGCCATGAAGTAAATACAGACATCTGTGGATGACCACAGATACTGCTGTATAAAACCGAGAGATTATCTGCCAGAAGAACTTTCTTTGCAAGACCTTTGACAAAAAGCTCTGCACCGATACCGAATTTGGAGATATTGATGGTACGCTGCTTCAGCTGCGTCTCTATATCCGTATATCGTACGATTGGTCCGGCAGAGGTATAAGGAAACATTGTGCTGTATACGGAAAAGGTCAGGAAATTTCGCTGCGCACTGACCTTACTTAAATAAATATCAAAAAGATAGGACAAATTACGGAAAGTGTAGAAAGAAAGTCCTATCGGCAGCGAAAGCTCCGGATGAGGGATATGGATACCGATGATTCCTCCGATTGTGTTAAGTAAGAATCCATAATATTTAAAAAACACAAGTACTGCAAGATTTATAATGATTGAGAAGATCAGATTAATTTTCTGTTTCCTGTCATCATAATATAAACGTTCCAGTTCTGTACCCATATAATAGTTGAAGATACTGGAAAACAGCATGAGGATCACATATACAGGTTCTCCCCAGGCATAAAAGATCAGACTGCCCAAAAACAGCAGCAGATTGCGGAGCTTTCCCGGTACCAGGTAGTAGATCAGCATGAAAACCGGAAGAAAGCAGAATATAAAAAATATACTGTTGAATACCATATTAAAAGTTCTCCAATCTGGATATTATGAATATTATAGTAATTCTCTTAACTGCATTTTCTCTTAACAGTATTATTAAGAGGACTGCCATAGTAATGGTTCTGCAGTCCATTAGCGTAAAATGCGGAACAGTTACGAGGATTAAAGTAAAATGCTTATATCATGGAAAGAAAGGCAGTGCGCCAGTTCTGTGCGTCTGCGCCGCACATATAATATACATAGTTTCCTTTTTTTCCAACAACTGCATTGTTCAGAAGAGCCATCTGATCTGTGCCATAGCCCTCAAATACCTGCTTCTGACCGGAGAGATGGGCGTTTGCATTTTCAAGCAAAGTATTTGCCTGGGTATTGTCAGTGGCCTTCATAATACAGATTTCTTCTACTGCCATGGGTGAAGCGGCTTTGTAGAAGAAATAACCGTCAATATTGCGGTCATCTGTCTGATAATAATGTTTCAGATCAGAACGTGCTTCTTTATTTAAAGAAGTGATATCAGAATCCTGTTCCATAGTCTGTGCAATCTGTTCCATGGGTACATTCTTTGCGCTGTCGGAGGTATACAGGACAGCCAGATATGCGATAAGGAAAAGAACAAATGCACCTTTGATAAAAATATGTAAATAATTTTTCATGCCTTTAACCCCGCAATCTGTGCCATATTTGTCAGCCATTTGGGATAGTAGTCCTGAATCACATGTTCACCGTCCGGTTCATACAGATTTTCTGAACTGTCTGTTACAATCGTTGAATTGTCAATAAAGGTACATCCCATTTCCTGACAGAGTTTGATAAGTCCTTCATTATAATCAGGGTAATATCCAAGATCAGGAGTCTGTGCGATCGCTTCATCAGTAATCGGCAGAATGCAGTTGATATAAATTGGGACATCCGGTAAGGCTGTCTGGATTTTCTTTATCTGCGTCCTGTATGCATCAATAAATTCTGATGAAGCCGAACCATATATTTCCAGGTCGTTGGAACCAAATGCCATGAATACATGAGAGGGATTCAGAGCAATTGCCGTACTGATCTGATCATCGGCTGCACCTACATTTAATCCTCGTTTGCTGACTACCACATCCGTATCCAGATATCCGTATTCTACGATGGATTCTGTGATAGAGTCACCGATGATGACGTTTCCGGCAAAAACCTGTCGGATTTCTACATCACTTAACAGGGTAGATCCGGAACCGTCTGAAGCATCAGAACCGGAAGAAATGCCGGTTGTCTGTTTCAGAGCCTGAAGCTGTTCTTCTGTCTGTGAAATGTCTGAATTTTCCAGAGCCTGAAGGCGGGCTACATTTTCTTTACAGACAGAATCATTCTCATTTCCGCGGGTGCATAAAAAAATCACTGCACCGGCGAGTATAACACCGACAGGGATAAGAAATAAAACTTTATTCTTTGGTTGTTTTTTCAAAATAAATCCTTCCTATGGAAAATATCCATTTTATGACATAGTTTTATTTATAGCAATACTCTCAAATGTATTATTTATGAGTATCGCTATAATTATAATACGCACTAAAAAAACTTCAAGGAAAAATTCACAAATTTTACACAAAGTCATGCAGTTGCCTGTGGACGAAGAGAAAGAAAGAAGTTATACTATTTTAGAAGAAATGGAATAGTATTTTTAACCGAATCAAGTAAGTCCCCTGCGGAGATTGCGAAAAGCAATAAGAGTGGGTGTGGACTTGCTATCATACAGTCAGGAGGAAAAGGTTATGGGGAAAAAAGTTTCTGATTTTTTAAAAAGCGAGATTTTATCATCGGTTTTTTATCTGGCATTTGGTCTGTGTCTGCTCCTGGTTCCGGACCAGACCGTAAACATTATCTGCAAGATTGTATTCGGACTGGTAATGATCGCTTCCGGTATTTATCATATTGTTATTTATACAGCTGAGAAGGAAAAGGCAACGATTCTTGATCTGTTTACGGGTGTGATCGTCATGGTGCTTGGAATTTTTCTTTTCTTTACACCGCAGATCGTGATCAAAATCCTGCCATATTTACTGGGAGCCTTGGTACTGGTTGACAGTATCTGGAAGATAAAGGGAAGTTACAGACTGAAAAAAGCCCAGAGAGGACGCTGGAAGATTATTCTTATTGGCTGTCTGGTATTTATTGCGCTGGGTGTTTCCATGTTGCTCTATTCTTTTTTGAGTGTAACCCGGATGATCCTGTTTTCCGGAATTATTCTGACTGCTGATGGAGTGGCAGACATTGTATTTTTGATCATGATTCGTCTTGGAATGAAAAAATCCGAAAAATTCTGTGCTGAAAAAGAACAGGAAGAGAATGGCAAAGAGAAACCATGGGATGACCCGGCAGATGCAGGTCTGGACGAAAAAGTGCAGGATAAATCTTTAAATGAAGATGAAACAGAATGGAAGCAAGATACAGATTCTCAGGTTCAGGAAGCGGAGATGGAAATAGAAACCGGGAAGACTGCAGATGCAGCAGATGCAGACGCCATTCTGGATGCAGAGATGCAGACTCCGGATGAAGGCGTGGAAAGTCCCGGCAGAGAAATCCGGGAAATGCTGAAAAATCATGATGAACCGCTGGAAGAATGGAAGGACTGAGTGAAATATGCAGGAACAGAATCCCATTGTACTGATGAATTTCTCCGGAATTTACAGAGAAGAAGAATTCTGGAAAAACAGACAGGTATCCTGGATTGAGCTTCAGGATGTCTGTGGGACAAACTGCTATTGTGATGAGGAAGCAATCGCAGAGATTAATAAACGAACAGAAAATTATCCAACTGTCGGAATCCATTTTATTGATTCCGGCAATTATCACTATATGACAAGACTTTGGCTGACAAGAATGGATCAACCGTTCTGTCTGCTGGTATACGATAATCATACAGATATGCAGCCTCCGGCTTTTGGTGGGATTTTGTCGTGTGGAGGATGGATCGCGGCAGCGTTGGAGGAACTGGAGAATCTGAAATATGTGATCCTTGTGGGACCGGATGAAGCAGCCTATGAGCAGGTAGATGAGAATCTGAAGGACAGAGTGATATTTCTCTCCAGAGAGAAACTTCAGGTGATGAATGATGAAGAGAGAAACTGGTTTCTCAGGGAAACAGTCAGTGAAGTATGTAATTGGAGAAAATCGGAAGGTTTACAGGAAGATGCTGAAAAATTCCTTCCATTATATATATCTGTTGATAAAGATGTGCTTTGTACAGAGGATGCACAGACGACATGGAGCCAGGGGGATATGAGGCTGACAACTTTGGTGTCCGGTGTACAGACTGTATTGGAATGTGCAAAAGAAAGCAGTGGAAAGATTGCCGGTGTGGATATCTGCGGAGAAGCAGATGCGGAAGCGGTACATGAGAATGAAGCCAATGATTATGCAAATGAAAAATTGCTGGAGGTTTTTGAAGGTTTATTTGGGAAATCCGACTGTGAATAATAAATAAAATGAGAGAGTGACAGGAAGTATTTTAAGATTTGAGAGGATTTGAGACATGCATAATGAATTGTTGCATATAGGACCGTTGACGGTATATGGTTATGGATTTATGATTGCCATGGGAGTATTGGCTGCCTGGTTTGTGGCTGAGCAGAGAGCGCGTAAACTGAAACTTGCATGTGAACATATTTTTTATCTGGTAGTGTGGTGCGCCATTGGTGGATTTACATCTGCGAAGATTTTGTTCTGGATCACCAACTGGAGGGAATTTCTGCAGAATCCGAGGCAGATCATAGGATCAGATGGATTTGTGGTATATGGAGGGATCATCGGAGGAATTCTGGTGGGCTGGCTGTACTGCAGGATAAAGAAGTTGAAATTTCTGGAGTATTTTGATCTGATGATGCCATCCATTGCACTGGCACAGGGATTTGGCAGGATTGGATGCTTTCTGGCAGGCTGCTGTTATGGGAAAGAAACTTCAGGGCCTCTGGCGGTTACGTTTACAAATTCAGATTTTGCACCCAACAATGTTGCTCTGATCCCGACACAGATTTATTCCGGTTTTTTGGATTTTGCCCATTTTCTGCTGCTGCTTTATGTGGCAAAGCATAAGAAAGCAGATGGACAGGTGGCTGCCTGCTATCTTATTTTCTACAGTATAGGAAGATTTGTGATCGAATTTTTCAGAGGAGATATTGAAAGAGGAAGCGTAGGAGTATTGTCGACTTCGCAGTTTATCAGTATTTTTACAACTGTGGCTGGAATTATATTATTACTGACTGTTGTGAAGAAACAAAAGCAGGAAGCGAATATCAGTCTGAACAGTAAAGGTTAGAATTGTCATAAAGAGCATATATTGTGCATATCATGTATAAAAAATCCAGGGAGGACAGTAATGTTCAGACCTGACGATTTTGAAGTGCAGATACAGCAGGAAAACCCCCCGGGCATTCATGCTGAGCCGTCAATACCGCCGGCACAGGATGAAGAGTACGGGGATTTTATTGTAAAACATGGACAGAATATGGGCGGAAAATTTCTTCCTGTGAATGAATTGTTTGGAATTCTATATATTCCGCTGAATGAGATTGGTCCGTTGGAAATTAATTCCTATACGTATGCATCTTTGCCGAAGTGTTATACATTTATGGATGCGGATGCATTAAATTCATCCGGGATTACGCGGTTACATAATCATCCCTATCTGAAACTTCAGGGAGAGGGCACAGTGATCGCAGTGATTGATTCCGGGATTGATTATCTGAATCCAATCTTTCGAAACGGAGATGTAAGCCGTATTGCATATATCTGGGATCAGACAATTCCGGGAAATGAGGATGAACAGGTTCCTTATGGAAAGGTTTTTACCGGAGAGGAAATTAATCAGGCATTGCTGTCGGAGAATCCACAGGAGATTGTACCCTCATTGGATGAGAACGGACATGGTACAGCTATGGCAGGGCTGGCAGCAGGCAATTTTGTACCCACAGAAAATTTCTCAGGAGCAGCTCCGAAAGCAACGATCATTGTGGTGAAATTAAAGAAAGCAAAATCCTATCTGAGAAAATTTTACCAGTATCCGCCACAGGCACCGGTATTTCAGGAAGACGACATTATGCTGGGGATTTCTTTTGCAGTGAAGATGGCACAAGAGATGGGAATGCCGGTTTCCGTTTGTCTGGGACTTGGCACCAATCAGAGCGCACATGTTGGTGACAGTGAGCTGAGTCGATATGTAGATTATATTAATGAAGATTCTCAGGTATCAGTATCTGTGGCAGCAGGAAATGAGGGTGCAGCACAGCATCATTATACAGCAGAGTTGGACTATGTGAAAAATCAGGATACTGTTGAACTTCGTATTGCGGATAAAGAAGAAGGATTTTCCATGGAATTTTGGGGAGATCCGCCGGATGACTATGGGATATCGTTACAGTCACCGGCAGGAGAAAAGCTGTATGTGAGCAGTTCTCTTGGTGCAGGTACTCAGGAATTAAGTTTCATTTTTGTGGAGACGAAAGTGCTGGTCAATTACGTAAAGATGGAGCGGATGACCGGGAAACAGCTGATTTATTTTCGCTTCTTTCATCCGGCAGCAGGTATCTGGAAGGTAAATGTCAGTAAAAAAGGAATATCGGGAAGCAGGTTTCACATGTGGCTTCCGGTGCAAGGGCTGATTTCGCCGGATACTTATTTTCTGGAGTCTACACCTTATATAACTGTTACTGCACCTGGGGATTCAACCAGAGGTATTACGGCAACAGCTTATCAGTATCTGGATAACAGTCTGTATTTTCAGGCTGGGCGAGGGTTTACTCCAAATAACCAGGTGACACCTGATCTGGCAGCACCGGGAGTAGATCTGCTCATTCCATTGCCGGGAGGGGCGTTTGGAAAGGCTTCGGGGAGCAGTCTTTCTTCGGCTGTTGTTGCAGGAGCAGCAGCATTGGTGCAGGAATGGGCGATCGTGAGAGGAAATATTCCTTATGCATCGGGAAATACGGTGAAGTTTTATCTGCAGAAAGGGGCAGTGAGAGAAGAACAGATGGAATACCCCAATCCGGGATGGGGATATGGAAGACTGGATCTGTATCGGACATTTGAGATTATAAACTGAAAGGTTTATGAAATACTGGAAAATACATATAAAAGATAAAATAATAACCAAATTTTAAGAATAAATATTGTATAGTTTTAGACCAAAAATAATTAGGATGTCTAATTGTTTTTTTGGACAAAAAATGTTACAATCGTACAAAAGAAATTGGGAGGCAATTATGAAGAGAGGCAGTATTTTTGAAACTGACGGAATCCCCCGCATGAGTGAGGCTTTACCCCTTGCCATGCAGCATGTCGTAGCTATGATCGTTGGCTGTGTCACACCGGCGATCATCGTTTCCGGAGCAGTTCCAGGCGGACTCTCCAGAGAAGACCAGGTTATCCTGATCCAGTCGGCACTGGTCATTGCAGCATTGTCAACTTTGCTTCAGCTGTTTCCGATTGGCGGAAAGGCGAAATTTGCAATTGGCTCAGGCCTGCCTATTATCATGGGTGTCAGCTTTGCTTACGTGCCAAGTATGCAGGCGATAGCAGAATCGTATGGAATAGCAGCAATCATGGGTGCGGAGATTGTTGGTGGTATCGTAGCAGTTGTTATGGGTTTGCTGGTCAAGAAGATTCGGGTATTTTTCCCGCCGCTAATCACAGGAACAGTCGTATTTACCATCGGTCTTTCCCTGTATCCGACTGCCATTAATTATATGGCAGGCGGTACCAGCAGTCCGAATTACGGATCCTGGCAGAACTGGGCAATTGCATTTTTCACGCTGATCGTTGTTACAGCTCTGAATCATTTTGGAAAGGGAATCTGGAAACTGGCATCTATTCTGATCGGTATTATAGTGGGATATCTGGTTTCTATTCCGTTTGGAATGGTAGATTTCTCAAGCATAGGGGAAGCAGGTGTCTGTCAGCTTCCATCTCTGATGCATTTTGGAGTACAGTTTGAGCCGTCTTCCTGTGTTGCACTGGGAATTTTATTTGCTATCAACTCTATTCAGGCAATCGGTGATTATTCAGCGACTACGATCGGAGCTATGGACAGAACACCTAAGGATGATGAACTGCAGCGTGGAATCGTTGGTTATGGTCTTTCTAACGTTGTAGGCGCATTGCTCGGCGGACTTCCCACAGCAACATACAGCCAGAACGTTGGTATTGTTACAACTACAAAGGTTATCAACCGTTGGGTACTGGGACTTGCAGCTGCAATTCTCGGTATAGCAGGTCTGGTTCCGAAATTCTCAGCTATCCTGACAACGATTCCTCAGTGTGTACTGGGCGGTGCAACTGTGTCTGTATTTGCATCGATCGCAATGACAGGTATGAAGCTGGTTGCTTCTGCTGAGATGGATTACCGTAATTCATCTATCGTAGGACTCGCAGCTGCACTGGGAATGGGTGTATCTCAGGCAACAGCTGCACTTGCAAGCTTTCCCACATGGGTAACAACAATTTTCGGTAAATCACCGGTTGTCCTTGCAACTATTATTGCAGTAATGCTTAATGTGATCCTTCCGAAAACACGGGATGAGCAGAAAGAAGAGGCAAAAAAAAAGATTAAAATAGAACAGAAACTGGAAGAAGACCACAGGGAATTCGGGGAATAAAAACAGAAACTGAATATGGGAAATATAAGGTGTGCTTTCACAGGGGGATGTGGGAACACACCTTTTTATTGAATTGCTATGGAAGGCAGTTGTATGATATAATGAAAAGCAATCACATTAAATTAAACGATACAGGAGGTTTCTTATGTCCAGAAAGAATCTGATCGTCGGTCAGTCCGGCGGTCCTACCGCAGTAATTAACAGCAGCCTTTACGGAGTTGTATCCGAGGGAATGCGTCATCCGGAAGCTATTGAGCATGTTTACGGAATGATAAACGGAATTGAAGGATTTTTAAATGGAACAGTTCTTGACTTTGCCGAAGCACTTCCGGGAGAGAAACTTGACGGTCTGAAAGTCACACCAGGTGCTTATCTTGGTTCCTGCCGCTATAAATTGCCGGAATCACTGGAAGATCCGGTTTATCCAAGACTTTTTAAAAAATTTGAAGAAATGAATATTGGCTGGTTTTTCTATATCGGTGGAAATGATTCCATGGATACGGTGAGCAAACTTTCCCGTTATGCTGCGCAGACAGGCAGTGATATCCGTATCCTCGGAGAACCAAAAACAATCGACAATGATCTGATCCACACAGACCATACTCCGGGATTTGGAAGTGCAGCCAGATATGTAGCTTCTACAGTCCGCGAGATTACCATAGATGCAAATGTTTATGAAAAGAAATCCGTAACGATTATAGAAATTATGGGCCGCCACGCAGGATGGCTCACTGCTGCATCTGCACTTGCCCGCAAATATACAGGAGACAACCCTCTTCTCATCTACCTTCCGGAAACAGCCTTTGACCAGGAAGAATTTCTTAAAGCAGTAGAGAACTCCTTTGAGAAAAACTGCAATGTCATTGTCTGCGTATCAGAAGGAATCCATGACGACAAGGGCACATTTATCTGTGAATACGACAATTCCGTAGGCACTGATACCTTTGGACACAAAATGCTGGCAGGCTGTGGTAAATATCTCGAAAACCTTGTCAGAAACCGCCTCGGTGTAAAAGCCCGTTCTGTAGAACTCAACGTCAGCCAGCGTTGCTCTGCATCCATGATGTCCGCCACAGACCAGCAGGAAGCCATCAAAGCCGGAGAATTCGGCGTACAGGCAGCCCTCAACGGCGAAACAGGAAAAATGATCTCATTTATCCGCAAAGAAACCTCTGACGGAACCTATATCATGGAATGTGGTCTTGAAGACGTCAATGCCATCTGCAACGAAGAAAAAACAGTTCCATCAGAGTGGATCACAGAAGACGGATCTGACGTCACTGAAGCCTTCATAAACTACGCCCGCCCCCTGATCCAGGGAACAGTACAGATCCCCTGCGGCGAAGACGGCCTCCCGGCATTCGTATACCGAAAATAGTATAGATTGACGGACGCGCAGGAAAATTAATTGTCTGGCGTGCGGTTTCGGACACTAAGATATTCTAAGGCGATAAAAATCTGCTAAAAGCATGAGCCCGCAGGGTCAAACTCGCTGTCGCTCAGACAGTGACCCTGTGGGCTCATAACGCATATTTTTATCGTCTAAGAATATCTAAGTATCCTGCAAATGCACGCCAGACAATTAATTTTCCTGCGCTGTTATAATATATATCAGTAGATTGCAAATATAAAGATAACTGTTTCGCAGTTTATTATCGGATACTATAAACAAAATCACATATTATAATAAGCCGCATACACTCCATTCATATCCAACAGCTCTTCATGTGTCCCCCTCTCAGCAATCCCATCCTCAGTGATCACAATAATCTCATCCGCATCCCTGATCGTAGAAAGTCTGTGCGCAATGGTAATAGTAGTACGGTTCTGTGAAAGCTCTTCAAGACTTCTCTGGATCCATCGTTCACTCTCATTATCCAGAGCGCTCGTAGCTTCATCAAGGATCAGGATCGGCGGATTCTTCAGGAACACACGTGCAATGGAAATCCTCTGTTTCTGACCGCCCGAAAGTCTTGTTCCGCGTTCTCCGACATAGGTATCATACTGCTGTGGAAGTTCCATAATAAAATCATGAATGCTTGCCCGCTTTGCAGCTGCAATAATCTCTTCATCAGAAGCTCCCGGTTTTCCATATGCAATATTATCCCGGATCGTACCGTCAAACAGATAGACATCCTGCTGTACAGTTCCGATATTATTTCTGAGACTCTTCAGAGTCAGGCTGCGGATATCTTTTCCATCAACAGTGATCCGTCCCTCTGTTACATCATAAAAGCGTGGCAGAAGAGAACAGATAGTAGTTTTCCCGCCACCTGACGGACCCACAAGTGCCACAGACTTTCCGGCAGGGATATCAATAGAGATATCACTGAGAACAGGGGTATTATCGTCACTGTAATGAAAAGATACATGCTCATAGCTTACATGTCCTTTCACATCAGTAAGTTCTCTGGCATCCGGAGCGTCTGTGATCTCTGACTCTGTTTCCATAACATCAAGGAAACGGCGAAAGCCTGAAAGACCCTTTTGCATCATTTCTACCAGCTCGACCAGAATCTGGATCGGACTGATAAAGATTCCGATATAAAGTGCATACATGGCAAGATCTGCAGTCTGCATTTCTCCGTTGGCAATAAGATAACCGCCATACACCAGAGTGACCAGATACATCATTCCCTGAAAGAACAGATTAGAGCTCATAAAGCTTCCCATACAGCGATAATTATCACGCTTTGAAAGCAGAAAAGCTTCATTGCTTTTTTTGAATTTGTTATGTTCAATATCTTCATTTGCAAAGGACTGTACCACACGGATACCGGAAAGTGTGTCCTGGAGACTTGCATTGACATCCCCGATCTTACGTCTGTTTTCCATAAAAGTTGCCTGCATTCGGGCATTCTGCTTAAAGGAAAACCAAAACATAACAATAACAAGGATGATCAGTGGAAATGCCAGTTTCTTATTGATAAAGAAAAGAAAGACAAAAGCACCGATGATCTTTACCAGAGAGATAAAAAGGTTTTCAGGACCATGGTGTGCAAACTCGGAAATATCAAAAAGATCACTGACCAGCTTGCTCATCATCTGACCGGAATTATTCTGACTGTAATAGGAAAATGAAAGCTGCTGGTAATGATCAAATAATTCCTGCCGCATATCCCGTTCCATATTTGCTCCCATCATGTGTCCCTGGCAGGTTACATAATATTTGCAGAGACATTGGATCACATACATAAGAAAGAGTCCTCCTGCGATCACAGGCAGTGCATGAAGAATCCTTGACTGATCCTGAGTGAACAGTGTTTTTGTCATAGTCCGCAGGATCTGAGGATATGCCAGATCTATCAGACTGATCACGGCAGCACATATCAGATCAATAAAAAAGACCGTTTTATACGGACCATAGTAGTGGATGAATTTTTTGATAGTATTCATAAGATAAAATCCTTTCATCTGTGATAGAATATATGTAATTTTATAGTAACATAACGGAAAGGAAAGTCAATAGAGGGGCAGGAACAGGACTTTAAAATGAGGCTTTTTTGTGTTATATTGTGGTTATGGTAATTTCACAGGAGAGGAAGATGATCTGATGCAGGACAGAAAGCTTGAACAGGCTCTGGAGATTTATTTTCAGGAAAATCCGGACAGAGAGTCCGATAAATATCAGGAGATACAGAAATACCTGAAGCTCAGAATACGTTCTGTAATGGAGCTTCTGATAGAGAATGAGGATACAGAAAGGATGGAGCAGATCGAGAAATGCGGATGGTTTTCCGTAAATGAGCTGGAGAATTTTATAAGATGTGCACAGGAAAAAGCAAAGCTGCGTTCTCTGGTATGGCTGCTTCATCTGAAAGATAAAAAATATGGATACCCAAAAAAAGACTTTTCACTGTAAAACAACAACAGAGCAGGAACTTACCGGAAAAAAAATCCTGCAAAACTGCAGAAATCAATTATATCTGGACTTTCCTTATCTGGACGGGGCATTTGCAAGTCTGGAATACAAAGCAGACAGCAGCATTGATACAATTGGGACAGACGGGGAGCTGATTTATTTTAATCCGGTATTTCTTATGAAAAAATATCTGGAAGATCCGGCAGCAGTAAGAAGAGGATATCTGCACATGCTGCTTCACTGTCTGTACCTTCATATTTTCATGGAACCTGACAGAGATTCCGGTGAATGGGACAGGGAATGCGACTGTTTTGTAGAGCAGCTGATCGACAAGGCTGTCGGAGAAGGCAAAATCAGCCTGAAGAAAAGAAAATCAGATGATACACAGGTGAACACAAATACTTTTGATGATCACATATTCTGGCAGAGAACTGCCGGACAGGCATCAGGAGGCAGGAGAACAAAGGAAAAATGGGAACATATCCTTGCTTATACCTCACAGAATAAGACCGGTATGCAAAGCAGGGCAGGGACTCAGACAAACGATCAGCAGGAAGAACTGGATGAGATCTACCGCAGTAAATATGATTACCGGAAATTTCTGAAGCAGTTCTGCAGACTGCGGGAGGAAGTGGAGCTGGATACGGAGAGCTTTGATTATATTTTTTACAGCTTTGGAATGGAACATTATGGAAATATTCCATTGATAGAACCGTTGGAGTATAAAGAAGTAAACCGTCTGGAGGAGCTGGTGATCGCCATTGACACATCCGGTTCATGTTCAGGAGAAACTGTACAGAGATTTCTGGGTGAAACCTATGGGATTTTAAGTGAAAAAGAGAATTTTTTCAGCAGGATGAAGGTATATATCGTCCAGTGCGACTGTTTTATCCAGAAAGTGGATGTGATCCATTCTGAGGAAGAGTGGAAGGAATACATCCGGAACGTTAAGATCCAGGGCAGGGGAGGTACAGATTTCCGCCCTGTATTTGAATTGATCCGTCAGGAAAAAGAGAGAAAAGAACTGAAGAATCTCAGAGCACTGATCTATTTTACAGATGGTGACGGGATTTATCCGGGACAAAAGCCGGATTATGAGACTGCATTTGTATTTCTGAAACGGACGGACAAGATGAAACTGGTGCCGCCATGGGCGAAATGTCTGATCACAGGAACGGGACAAACTGCGGAGCAGATGTCAGTTTGAGTAAATAATGTTACTGTTCACTGGTAATATCCCGCGAGGTGTTTTTTGTGAGCGAAGGTCACAGAAAACCCGAGACATACCGCGCGAATTTATGCGATTAGCATAAATTCTGTGCATCGCGAAGCGTGTTGCTGGGAACGGAGTGAACAGTAACTAAATAATTAGCAGGAGTATGATAATAAAATGAACATACAGGAAGCAAAAGCAGAAATCTGTAATACACTTCGCGCATATCTGGCGAAGGATGAGAATGGATATTATACTTATCCTCTGATCCGTCAGAGACCGCTGTTGCTGATCGGTCCGCCGGGAATCGGCAAAACTGCCATTATGGAACAGGCGGCAGCAGAGTGCGGTGTGGGACTTGTAGCCTACACCATTACCCATCACACCCGTCAGAGTGCCATCGGTCTTCCGGAGATCGTTAAACGGAATTACGGTGGAAAAGGAATGATGGTGACAGATTACACAATGAGTGAGATCGTGGCATCTGTCTATGATTGTATGGAGAAGACAGGCAGGAAAGAGGGAATCCTGTTTATTGATGAGATCAACTGTGTGTCTGAAACCCTGGCACCGGCAATGCTGGCACTTCTCCAGAATAAAACCTTTGGAAGTCATAAGATTCCGGAAGGCTGGATTCTGGTAGCAGCGGGAAATCCACCGGAGTATAATAAATCTGTCAGGGAATTTGATATTGTCACACTCGACCGTGTCCGTAAGCTTACAATTGAGCCTGACTGCGATATCTGGCTGAAATATGCAGGACAGCAGAAGGTGCATCAGGCGATCATTTCTTATCTGTCTGTGAAGAAAAACAATTTCTATGCGGTGGAGAATACAGTAGACGGTAAATTCTTTGTGACTGCCAGGGGCTGGGAGGATCTTTCAAGACTTCTGCAAAGCTATGAAAAGCTGGGGATCGGGATCAGTGAGGAACTGGTGGAGGAATTTCTCCAGAAAGAGGAAACAGCCAGAGATTTTGCAGGTTTTTATCAGTTATATACAAAGTATGGGGAAGATTATGAAATCCCGTCGATCCTGTCCGGAAATCTGAGCCGGGAGAATCTGGCGCTGAAGGAGAAGATGGCTGCAGATGGAGCTTTTGAGGAGCGTTTTGCAGTTGTAAATCTGATTCTGGGGGCATTGAGAGAAAAAGCGGAAGAATACGGACAGGCAGATCATCAGCTTGAGGTACTCTATGAGATGCTTCTGCATCTGAGAACTCAGGTGAGAAAGAATGCTGAGGAAGAGAAGCTGGGAATTTCATTGCTTGAAGAATTTGTGCAGGAACAGGAAAACAGTCTGCAGATCAAAGTAAAGATGGAACTGATCTCAGTAAGAGAACAGAAATATCAGGAGACGGCAATCCGCAGGCTGAGGGAATATATTCTGACAGCAAAGAAAGAACATGTGCGGTCAGCTGAAAATGGATTTAAGCGGATCAGTAAATGTTTTGAAAAAGAAGCAGTATGCAGAGAAGATATGATCCAGAAACTCCAGGGAGAACTGCAGAATGCCTTTTCATTTATTAAAGAGAGCTTTGGCGAAAATCAGGAAATGCTGCTTTTCGTGACAGGGATCACAGCGGATAAGTCAATGACTTCGTTTATTGCCGGAAATGGCTGTCCGGCATATTTTGAACACAGCGAGATGCTTTTATATAATAAAGAAGAAAATGAACTGCGAAAAGCGTGTCTGGAGGCAGTGCATGATGGATTACAGGAAGAATGATGTGACCGGGTATAATAGTCTGTCACAGACAGCGGTTGGAAACGGATGTCTGTATATTATATAGAAGTCAATCAGACAGCAGCTGATACATAGCAGCAATGTGCTGCGGAAATGGAGGAAGAATGTCAGAAAAACAGCCTAAAAAAAAGAAGACAGCAGGGGATGTTGTGTTGACGGTTGTTCTGATCGCAGCAATCTGTATATTCTGTTATGCAGGATATAATCTGTTTCATATTTATACAGAATATAAAAAAGGTACGGATGAGTACAATTCAATCACACAGATGGCAGTAACAGAACGAGATCCGGATGGAGAAGCAGCAGGGCCGGAGGCAGGCAGTGAACTGAAAGCGCCTATGGATATTGACTTTGCATCTCTTAAAAGTGTAAATGATGATGTAGTGGGATGGATTTATGTGGAAGCAGTGCCGGATATCAATTATCCCATTGTGCATGGCAAAGACAATGAAACTTATCTTCACAGAACCTATGAGAAGAATTATAACTTTGCAGGAACTATCTTCGTGGACTATGAAAATAAAGGAGATTTCAGTGACTGCAACACGATCGTGTATGGTCATAATATGAAAAATGGTTCCATGTTTGCTCAGCTTAAGAAATTTACACAGGATGAAGAGACTTATAAGAAGAGCAAATATTTCTGGATCTTTACACCTGAGAAAAACTACAGGTATGAGATTATCTCCGCGTACACCACAGGTGTGAACAGTGATACCTATACCCTGTTCAAGGGACCTGGTGAGGAATTTGAAAAATATCTGGAGAAGATCAGAGGATATTCCGAGATCCGGACAGATGCAGAAGGAATGAACATAAAGGACAAGATCATTACTCTGTCTACCTGTACAGGAAACGAGGCAACCCGTTATGTTGTCCAGGGAAAACGTGTGGATACACTTGATGTCGGGCAGTAGAATTATGAAGAGCAGTTACCTGAATCAGAAGAAAATCGTATTGCTGTAAAAGCAGACGATAAAAATTCAGATGATAAAATTTCAGTAACAGTGTTTGGAAAAAATAAAGGAGGAATTCTAAATGGCAGGAGAAGTTGAGAGATTACAGGAACTTGTAGACAAATATGACAATATTGTCTTCTTCGGCGGAGCAGGTGTTTCCACAGAGAGCGGAATCCCGGATTTCAGAAGTCAGGACGGACTTTATCATCAGAAATATGACTATCCTCCGGAAACGATCTTAAGCCATACATTCTTTATGAGAAAGCCGGAAGAATTTTTCAAATTCTACAGAGACAAGATGCTTTGTGACACTGCAAAACCAAATGCAGCACATCTGAAGCTGGCAGAGCTGGAACAGGCAGGAAAACTGAAAGCAGTTATTACCCAGAATATCGACAATCTGCATCAGATGGCAGGCAGTAAGAAGGTGCTGGAGCTTCATGGAAGTGTATACCGCAATTACTGCATGAAGTGTCACAGATTTTATGATTTTGCCCACATGAAAGCATCCACAGGTGTTCCGAGATGCGAATGTGGTGGAATTATCAAGCCGGATGTGGTATTGTATGAAGAAGGTCTGGACAATCAGACGATCAATGAAGCAGTGAAGGCAATCTCAGAGGCACAGGTGCTGATCATAGGGGGAACTTCCCTGGCTGTTTACCCGGCAGCAGGACTGATCGATTACTTCCGGGGAGAGCACCTTGTAGTGATCAACAAATCCCCGACTCCGAGAGACAGATATGCAGACCTTCTGATCCAGGAACCGATCGGACAGGTGTTTGCACAGATTCACTGTTAAAGCCGGTTAAGGGTAACTGTTCAGGTTACTGTCAAAGTTATATAAGAGGAGTAAGAGATTATGGGACTTCCCTATGAAGTTGGTGATATTGTTACATTAAAGAAAGTCCATCCCTGTGGAAGCAGAGACTGGGAAATCTTAAGGGTAGGTGCTGATTTCCGCCTGAAATGTACAGGATGCGGACATCAGATCATGGTACCGCGCAAGATGGTTGAGAAAAATACTAAAAATTTGATAAAAAAAGAAAAATAGTACTTTACAGACACGAAAAACTATGTTAGAATCAACACTCGTGATATATTTTATATCCTTGCTCTTTGACAGGCAAAGGGCCAACAGACCATAAGGAGGTAAAGCAAGACATGAACAAGTACGAGTTAGCATTAGTTGTTAGTGCAAAAGTTGAAGACGAAGTACGTGATGCAGTTGTTGAGAAAGCAAAAGGATACATCACACGTTACAACGGCACTATCACAGAAGTAGAAGAATGGGGTAAGAAAAAATTAGCTTACGAAATTCAGAAAATGCATGAAGGCTTCTACTATTTCATTCAGTTTGAAGCAGACGCACAGTGCCCGGCGGAAGTTGAAAGACACGTTCGCATCATGGACAATGTATTAAGATACTTAGTCGTAAGAAAAGACGCATAATCTTATACAGGGTGGATTTTAGAAGGCACCATTAATTGATCCGTTCAACCATTCAAAGCAGAAACGAAGAGGTATTTATATGAACAAAGTAATTTTAATGGGACGCTTAACAAGAGATCCTGAGGTGAGATATTCCGCAGGAGAGAATGCATTGGCAATTGCCAGATATACACTGGCAGTAGACAGAAGATTCCGCCGTGACGGTGAAGCAACAGCAGACTTTATCAGTTGTGTATCCTTTGGACGTACAGCCGAGTTTGCTGAGAAGTATTTCCGTCAGGGACTTAAGATCATTGTTTCAGGACGCATTCAGACAGGCAGCTACACCAATCGTGATGGCCAGAAGGTTTATACCACAGAGGTAGTAGTTGAGGAACAGGAGTTTGCTGAGAGCAAGGCGGCCAGCGATAATTACGCAGCTTCCCATCCTCAGACATCATCCCCTGCACCTGCACCATCCATGCCGGCTCCGGGAGCAGCCAGTGCAGACGGTTTCATGAACATTCCGGATGGAATTGATGAAGAACTGCCGTTTATTTAATACAAACTGATAGAATAAAATAGGAGGAAAGCAATCATGGCTTACAATAGAGGCGAAAGACCAGACTCTCCAATGAAGAGAAGAGGCGGCCGCAGAAGAAAAAAAGTTTGTGTATTCTGTGGTAAAGAGAATAACGAGATCGACTACAAGGATGTAGCAAAATTAAGAAAATATGTTTCTGAAAGAGGAAAAATCCTTCCAAGAAGAATTACAGGAAACTGTGCAAAACATCAGAGAGCACTGACAGTTGCTATCAAGAGAGCACGTCATATGTCTATGATGCCATACATCCAGGACTAATTCTGAAGATGATAAATGCTGCTCCGCATTTGGCGGAGCAGCATTTTTGCATTATTTACGAGAATTGCTATAGAACAGAATGAACAGTAACACAATAACCATTATTTTTGTGCGTTCTTCTGTTGCTATGGTAAATTCTGTTCAAATCTGTTATAATATGATTCAAAGGGCGTTTTTCACAGAACCTGCCTATATGCAGCACATTTGCTGTGTACAGGCGAAACAAATAGAATGATGAAGAACGGAAAGAAAGATATGAGTGATAAACTGAAATTAAAAGGGCATATGAAAGCATTCATGCGGTGGCCTCTGATTCTCTCGGCTTTACTGATCGTACTTAATATCTGGGTATATTTTGTCAGCGTGAAGGCTGGTATTATTGTGTCAGGTGGAATCCTGATTTATGTGGGATGTGCAGTAATAATACTCCGATGCCACAGACCGTTCATTGTAAATGAACTGATA
Organism: Blautia sp. MSK18_10; assembly: GCF_020553185.1. NCBI lineage: Bacteria > Bacillati > Bacillota > Clostridia > Lachnospirales > Lachnospiraceae > Blautia > Blautia sp. MSK18_10. The sequence continues at coordinate 23,478 of NZ_JAJCGT010000024.1, forward strand.
GCTTTTGCCAATCAGTATGATTCGCTTGAAAAGAGAATCCTTGAAGAACTGGCATTGCCCTATGCCATTATGGATATGAATGGCAGAATGATCTGGTCCAACAAAGTATTTGCGGAGCTTACAGGTAAAGATCAGTTTTATAAGAAAAATGTCAGCACTGTTTTTCCGGATGTAACAGCTGACAAATTACCGGTTGCAGATAAGAAAGAGACTGCTGAGATCAGTACTCGATTTGGAGAGAAGACTTATCGTATTTCCATGCAGAGGGTGTCTCTTGGTGAAGTGGTTGCCAAAAGTGAGTTTCTGGAGAATTCAAACAGGAATGTCAGCCTGATCGCCATGTATCTGTATGACGATACAGAACTGAAGTCTTACATTAAAAAGAATGAAGACAATAAGCTTGTTGTAGCGTTGGCTTATCTGGATAACTATGAGGAAGCACTTGAGAGTGTAGAGGATGTGAGACGTTCACTTCTGATTGCTCTGATTGACCGGAAGATTACGAAATATTTTTCCAATTTCGATGGTCTTGTAAAGAAACTTGAGAAGGACAAATATTTCCTGATCATGCGCCAGAGTTCGCTTGAGGCTCTGAAAGAACAGAGATTTCATATTCTGGACGAGGTTAAAACAGTTAATATCGGAAATGAGATGGCGATCACTTTGAGTATTGGTGTGGGACTGAATGCTTCCACTTATATTCAAAATTATGAGTATTCACGTATTGCTATAGAGATGGCACTTGGACGTGGCGGTGATCAGGTTGTTATTAAGAATGGAAATAATATTACCTATTACGGCGGAAAGACTCAGCAGATGGAGAAGAATACCCGCGTAAAAGCCAGGGTAAAAGCGCAGGCACTGAAAGAGTTTATGAGTACGAAAGACAGAGTCGTTGTCATGGGACATAAAATCACAGATGTGGATGCGTTGGGAGCAGCAATCGGTATTTTCCGTGCAGGTAAAACACTTGGAAAATCTGTCAGTATTGTAGTGAATGATCCGACAAAATCTATCAGACCGTTGATCGCAGGATATGTGAATAATCCAGACTACGAGCCATCTATGTTTGTGGACAGCGAGCAGGCTAAAGATATGGTAGATAACAATACAGTGGTGGTTGTAGTTGATACTAACAGACCAAGCTATACGGAATGCGAGGAGCTTCTGCACATGACAAAGACAATTGTTGTGCTGGATCATCACAGGCGGGGAAGCGAAGTGATAGAGAATGCGGTGCTTTCCTATGTGGAGCCTTATGCATCCTCAGCCTGTGAGATGGTAGCAGAGATCCTGCAGTATTTCTCGGATGACCTGCGTATCCGCAATATGGAGGCTGACTGTCTCTATGCGGGAATTATGATCGATACAAACAATTTTACTACAAGAGCAGGTGTACGTACCTTTGAGGCTGCTGCATTCTTAAGAAGGAGTGGAGCAGACGTGACCAGAGTACGTAAACTGTTAAGGGATGATCTGAAATCTTATCAGGCACGTGCAGAAGCAGTGAGAACTGCACAGATTTACAGAGAATGCTATGCCATTGCCAGATGTCCAAGTGAAAATCTGGACAGTCCTACAGTTATAGGAGCACAGGCAGCCAATGAGCTTCTGAATATTGCAGGGGTTAAGGCATCTTTTGTACTGACTCAGTACAATAATGAAGTTTATATCAGTGCCAGGGCTATTGACGAAGTCAATGTACAGGTAATGATGGAAAAGATGGGCGGAGGCGGTCATATGAATATTGCCGGTGCCCAGGTCAAGGCTTCTCCGGATGAGGTGGAGAGAATGCTTAAAGACATCATAGATCAGGAATATCAGGAGGAAAACACAAAATGAAAGTAATCTTACTTGAAGACGTAAAAGCACTTGGAAAAAAGGGACAGATCGTAAATGTAAGTGACGGATATGCAAGAAACATGATCCTTCCTAAGAAACTGGGGCTGGAGGCAACTCCTAAGAATTTAAATGATCTGAAACTTCAGAAAGCAAACGAAGAGAAGGTCGCAAAAGAAGTATATGAAGCAGCACAGGCATTTGCAAAGGATCTCGAGACAAAAGAAATCATCCTTACACTGAAAACAGGAGAAGGTGGAAGAACCTTTGGTTCCGTTTCTTCCAAAGAAATCTCTGAAGCAGCAAAGAAACAGTTGAATCTTGACATTGATAAAAAGAAACTGCAGCTTCCTGAGCCAATCCGTACACTTGGTGTTACCCAGGTGCCTGTCAGATTACATCCTAAGGTAACAGGAACTCTTAAAGTATGGGTAAAAGAAGCATAAGTCTTCCGGAGGGATAAAGAATGGAAGAAGCGCTGATTAAAAGAATACTCCCCCACAGTATAGAGGCAGAGCAGTCTGTAATCGGCTCAATGATCCTGGACAGAGATGCGATCCTTGTGGCATCTGAGATACTTACCAGCGATGATTTTTATCAGAAACAATATGGCATCATCTTTGATGCAATGGTGGAATTGTGTAATGAAGGGAAACCGGTAGATCTGGTGACCCTTCAGAATCGTTTAAAGGAGAAAGAACTCCCGCCGGATATCAGCAGTATGGAATATGTAAGAGATCTGATCTCAGCGGTTCCTACTTCTGCAAATGTGAAGTACTACGCAAAGATTGTCAGTGAGAAAGCAGTCCTTCGCAGACTTATCAAGGCAAATGAAGAGATTGCCAACACCTGCTATCTGGAGAAGGAGAATACAGAGATTATTCTGGAAGAAGCGGAAAAAAAACTGTTCAATATTCTCCAGAGACGCAACAATGAAGAATATGTTCCAATCCAGCAGGTAGTTCTGAATGCCATTAATAACATTGAGAAAGCGTCTAAGCTTAAAGGTTCTGTAACAGGTATTCCCACAGGCTTTATGGATCTGGATTATAAAACATCCGGTATGCATCCTTCTGATCTGGTGCTGATCGCAGCCCGTCCTTCCATGGGGAAAACAGCCTTTGTACTGAACATTGCACAGTATATGGCATTCCGAAAGGATGTCACAGTTGCCATATTCAGTCTGGAAATGTCAAAGGAACAGCTGGTGAACCGACTTCTGGCAATGGAATCTCATGTAGATTCCCAGAATATGAGAACAGGTAATCTGAAAGACGAGGACTGGACAAAACTGGTAGAAGGAGCAGATATTATCGGTAAATCTAATCTGATCATTGATGACACGCCGGGTATTTCTATTGCGGAAATGCGCTCCAAATGCAGGAAATATAAGCTGGAACATAATCTCGGGATTATCATGATCGACTATCTGCAGCTGATGAGCGGAAGTGGAAAAAGTGATTCCAGACAGCAGGAAATTTCAGATATTTCCCGTTCTCTGAAAGCTCTTGCCAGAGAACTGAATGTGCCGGTGATCGCATTGTCTCAGCTCAGCCGTGCGGTGGAACAGCGTCCGGATCACAGGCCAATGCTTTCAGATCTTCGAGAATCCGGAGCCATTGAGCAGGATGCCGATGTGGTAATGTTTATCTACAGAGATGACTATTATCATAAGGATACAGAGAAGAAGGACATTGCAGAGATCATCATTGCCAAACAGAGAAACGGTCCCATCGGAACAGTAGAACTGGTATGGCTGCCGAGATATACACAGTTTGTGAATATGAAGAAATAATCTATCTCAGAGGAGTTTGATCTTTGACTTGAATAATATTATAGCAATCCTCTAAAATAATGCATCTTAATCCAGCCCATCAGAGTGTGAAATCCTGCTGAATTGTCTTAAATGCATTATTTACGAGGATTGCTATAGAAAAATTTCACAGGGAAACAGTATCAGGGGGAGAATCCGGTACTGTTTCCCTGTTTTTTGTGTCAAAATAAAGTTTTATAGGGAAGTTTGTCAATCGAAACTTCTTGCAATCTCGCTATGGCGTTTTATAATAAATATACATGATATCAGGATTACGACAGCTGTTTTTACAGTGCAGTGGTTCAATGATATCAGGTGATAGATTGAGTTGTTGATATGCATCAGTGGTTTCTGATGAAAAAATGGACTCAAAAGGAGGAGGGGCAGCATGGAGCAGCGGTATACTGTGACTCAGACCGCAGAAATCCTTGGCGTGAGGGCATCGGTCCTCCGGTACTGGGAGGAAGAACTGGAACTGAGGATATGCAGGAATGAGCAGGGACATCGTTACTATACAGGAAATGATATTACGCTTCTGGCTAATATAAAGGAACTAAAGAAAAGAGGACTTGCCCTGAGAGCAATCAAAGAACTGGTTCCAAGAATTTCAAGGACTGCACCCGGGACTACTGCGAGCAAAGTGAAGCTTCTTGAAGATGAACAGCCTGAGAGGGAAAAAATACTTGAATTTCAGAAAATCATGGAACGTCTGATCGCTCAGGAGCTACATATGAAAAAAGAGGGAGAAGACCAGTGCCGGGATCTGGATGAAACGATCCGTAACAGACAGCTTGCGAGAAAAGAGGCTGCTGCAGCACTGGAAAAAAGAAGCAGGAGGATCAGAAGAAAACATTTGTAAAAGTTATCCATAAAGAAAACAGCTTCGTCTCTGCGGTAAACAGAGATGAAGCTGTTTTGAAATCATGAATTATTCTGCTGGATGAATAGCCTCTGTTGGACATGCATCTGCACATGTTCCGCAGTCTAAGCATGCATCAGCGTCGATTACATAATGCTCATCTCCCTGAGAGATAGCTTCTGCAGGACATTCGCTTTCGCATGTTCCACAGCTTACACATTCGTCTGAAATTACATATGCCATAATTAGAATCCTCCTTATCGTAATAACGTTTTAGGCCCCTTTCGGGGTTCTGCATACATTTTAATATATCTTTGTCTGAATTACAAGTATAAAATCAGATACATTATAAAATAATATTAAGTTAGCATTTGCTTACTTTACCTGCAGAATACAAATAGCTGACGGACATGTGAATGTCTGTCCGAGCAGAGAAATTATCCTGCCAAAATACAGGCATTTGTATGATGGAAAATAGTCTGTTAATATACAAAAAAAATAAGAGTATCAAAAAGAAAGTGCGTTTTTGCTGAATTTATTGACAATTCAGACATAAACGGTTATAGTAAAGATACTTGCAAGGAGGCATAACACAGAAAGTTGTGCCTCTTTTGTTCCGTAGCAGGAATCAGAAAACTAATAGAAAGAATGGAGGAATGAAGAATGAAGAAAGCATTGGCAATTGGACTTGCAGCAGTAATGGCGGTTTCCATGAGTGCACCGGTATTTGCAGAAGATGAAGGCAAAGGGATTGCAAAAGAGGACCTGAAAGTAGGAGTGATCTATATCGGTGATGAGAATGAAGGTTACACAGCAGCTCATATGAAAGGAATTGATGAGATGGAAGAGAAGCTTGGTCTTGACGATTCTCAGATTATTGAGAAAACTCTCATCGGTGAAGATGAGGGATGCTATGATGCGGCAGCAGACCTTGCAGATCAGGGATGTCAGATCATCTTTGCAAACAGCTTTGGACATGAGACTTATATACTGGAAGCGGCAGGGGAATATCCGGAGGTTCAGTTCTGTCATGCAACAGGAACACAGGCTGCATCCAGCGGACTTTCCAATATGCATAACTATTTTACAAATATTTACGAAGCACGTTACGTGTCAGGTGTAGTTGCAGGTCTGAAACTGAATGAAATGATCGAGGACGGCACAGTAAAAGAAGACGCATGCAAGATGGGTTATGTAGGTGCATTCCCATACGCAGAGGTTATCTCCGGTTATACAGCTTTCTATCTTGGCGCGAAGAGCGTATGCCCGTCTGTAACAATGGAAGTAAAATATACAAACAGCTGGGCAAGCTTTGACCTTGAGAAAGAGTGCGCAGATGCTCTGATCTCTGACGGCTGTGTACTGATCAGCCAGCATGCAGATACAACAGGTGCTCCTACAGCATGCGAAGCAGCAGGAGTTCCATGTGTAGGTTATAATATTGATATGACATCTGTTGCTCCGAACACAGCACTTACTTCTGCATCTATGGACTGGGGTGTATATTATACATACGCAGTACAGTGTATGCTTGACGGCACAGCAATTGATACTGACTGGTGTAAAGGATTTGCGGAAGGTGCAGATAAGATCACAGTTCTCAATGACAAAACTGTAGCAGAGGGTACAGAAGAAAAGGTCAAAGAAGTGGAAGATGCGCTCATTGATGGTTCCCTTCATGTATTTGATACATCTGCATTTACAGTAGACGGCAAGGAACTTGATACTTATAAGAAGGGTGATACAGAGTACATTTCTGACGGATACTTCCATGAATCTGAATATGGTTCCGCACCTGCATTTGATATTGCGATTGATGGAATTACATCTATTACAGAATAAAAAAATTGCGGGAGCTGCAAAGCGCGGAGCAATTTACGACAGCAGGGCTGCCCGGGCGGCAGCTCTGCTGTTTTCATATCGTACGTGCAAAGGAAGTCTTGAAGTCTTCTGACAGAAGGTTTCTTTTGCTGTATTATGGAGTATACAGGAGAGCAATTCCATAATTCAGAAGTAGGATTAAATGATATCGGCAGTCAAAGAGATAAGACTTTTACTGTAGATTGGATATCATTAGATAAAAGGAGGAAACGATAGTGGGAGAAAACTATGCACTTGAACTTAGAGATATTTCCAAGCGTTTTGGTTCGGTCCAGGCGAATGATCATGTAGATCTCACACTGAGAAAATCGGAGATTCTTGCAATTCTGGGGGAAAACGGAAGCGGAAAGACAACTCTGATGAATATGATCTATGGAATTTATTATCCGGATGAGGGACATATTTTTGTAAATGGAAAAGAAGTAACGATCCGCTCACCGAAAGATTCCTATGAACTGGGAATCGGTATGGTACATCAGCATTTTAAACTGGTAGATGTACTGACAGCAGCAGAGAATATTGTTCTGGGACTTCCGGGAAAGGGAAAGCTGGATATGAAGAAGATCACAGAGGATATTCAGAAGCTGGTAGATAAATATGGATTTGAATTGGATCTGTCACAGAAGATCTACGAAATGTCCGTTTCCCAGAAGCAGACAGTTGAGATCATAAAGATGCTCTACCGCGGCGCGAGGATTCTGATCCTGGATGAGCCGACCGCAGTTCTGACACCACAGGAGTCTGACCGGTTATTCGATATTTTGAGAAATATGAGAAAAGATGGATGTTCCATTATGATCATCACGCACAAACTCCAGGAAGTTCTGGCGTTATCAGACCGTGTGGCAATACTCAGAAAAGGAAAGTATATTGATACAGTAGAAACAGCTCAGGCAAATGCACAGAGCCTGTCAGAGATGATGGTGGGCGGCAGAGTAGATCTCAATATCGACCGTCCTGAACCGGAGAATGTAAAGAAACGATTAGTAGTCAAAGGTCTGAACTGTAAAAATAAAGAAGAGGTAAAAACTCTGGACGATGTTGATCTGACAGTAAATGCAGGAGAGATTCTGGGTATTGCCGGCATTTCCGGAAGCGGTCAGAAAGAATTTCTGGAGGCAATTGCAGGACTCCAGGCAATAGAGAGCGGTTCGATCACCCTGCTTGATGACAATGGAAAAGGAACAGAGCTTGCAGGAATGGATTCTATCTCCATTAATAAAGCAGGGATCAGCCTTGCTTTTGTTCCGGAAGACCGTATTGGTATGGGGCTTGTGGGCGATATGGATATGACTGATAATATGATGCTCAGAAGCTATCGCAATGGCAAAAGTCCATTCCTGGATCGAAAAGGTCCAAAGGCACTGGCGTTAAAAATCAAAGAACAGCTTGAAGTCATGACTCCAAGTATTTCCGCACCTGTCCGTCAGATGTCAGGAGGAAATGTGCAGAAGGTTCTGGTAGGAAGAGAAATTGCCCAGAATCCGAAAGTGCTTCTGGTAGCTTTCCCAACTCGAGGGGTGGATGTCAATACTTCCCATGTGATTTACCGCCTTCTGAATGAACAGAAGAAAAAAGGGGTTGCAGTAGTCTGTGTTATTGAGGATCTTGATGTAGTTCTTGAACTATGTGACAGGATTGCAGTGTTCTGCGGAGGTAAAATCAGCGGAATTGAGGATGGAAGAACTGCAACGAAAGAAGAAATCGGGATTCTTATGACGAAGCATGAAAAAGGAGGGACACAGGCATGAAGAAAGAACCTTTCTTACAGGTAAGTAAAAGAAGAAACAAAGCCAGATGGCAGGAACGTCTTCTGATCCGTTTCATTGCATTGATCCTTGCACTGATCGTGTGCGGAGCGGTGATCGTTGCCCTGGTAAAGATGAATCCGGTGGATGTCTATAAGGCAATCTGGGATGGAGCAATGGGTTCGGATCGCCGTCTGTGGCAGACCATACGAGATACAATGGTACTGCTGTGTATTTCCATTGGTCTGGCACCTGCATTTAAAATGAAATTCTGGAACATCGGTGCAGAAGGTCAGATTCTGATCGGTGGTGCCTGCTCTGCTGCCGTCATGATCTATGCAGGAGATAAGATGCCTGCAGGGTTACTCCTGATCGTAATGTTTGTGGCGAGTGCACTTGGCGGAATGATCTGGGGAATGATCCCGGCTGTATTTAAAGCAAACTGGAATACAAATGAGACATTGTTTACTCTGATGTTGAATTATGTTGCCATGCAGGTAGTAACTTATTGTATTGTATTCTGGGAAAATCCGAAAGGTTCCAATACAGTCGGTATCATCAATCAGGCTACAAAAGGTGGATGGCTTCCGGAATTGTTCGGACAGAAATATGGCTGGAATGTAGTTATTGTCCTGATTCTGACAGTGGGAATGTTCATTTATCTGAAATACTGTAAGCAGGGCTATGAGATCGCAGTAGTAGGTGAGAGCGAGAATACTGCCAGATATGCCGGTATCCAGGTGAAAAAGGTTATTATCCGTACAATGGCAATCTCCGGTGCAATCTGTGGTATCGCAGGTTTTGTTATTGTCAGCGGAGCCAGCCATACGATTTCCACTGCAACAGCAGGCGGTCGTGGATTTACTGCGATCATTGTTGCATGGCTTTCCAAGTTTAATACATTTATTATGGTTGCGGTTTCCTTTGGCATCGTATTTATGAACCAGGGTGCCGTACAGATCGCAACACAGTATGGACTGAATGAGAATGCTTCCAATGTTCTTCTGGGAATCATTCTGTTTTTCCTGATCGGTGCAGAATTCTTTATCAACTACAGAGTAAAGCGTGCAAAGAAATAGGAGGTAGCGGCAATGAGTGTACTGATAGTTTTTATTCAAAAAGCAATTGTCCAGGGCATCTGTATTCTGTATGGGGCGCTTGGTGAGATTATGACAGAGAAATCCGGTAATCTGAATCTTGGTATTCCGGGAATTATGTATATGGGCGGCATTTCAGGTCTGATGGGAGCTTTCCTCTATGAGAAGGATAATCCTGATCCCAATGCACTTGTGGGTGTACTGATATCGTTTTTGTGTGCGTTTGCATGTGCTGCAATCGGTGGTCTGATCTACAGTATCCTGACTATCACACTTCGTGTAAATCAGAATGTAACAGGTCTTGCACTTACCATTTTTGGTACAGGTTTTGGTAACTTCTTTGGCGGTTCTATTTCCAAGCTTGCAGGCGGTGTAGGACAGATTTCCGTAAAAGTAACAGGAAGTGCCTATACGGCAAAAATCCCGGGATTGTCTAAGATTCCGGTTATCGGAGGTATTTTATTTAATTATGGTTTCCTTACATATCTCTGCATTATTATAGCAGTCCTGTTATCGTTTTTTCTGTTCAAGACAAGAGCGGGATTGAATCTCAGGGCAATCGGTGAAAATCCGGGAACTGCAGATGCAGCAGGTATCAATGTTATCAAATATAAATATCTGTCAACCTGTATCGGTGCAGGTCTGGCAGGTCTGGGCGGACTCTATTTCGTAATGGAATATTCAGGAGGAACCTGGACAGACAATGGTTTTGGAGATCGTGGCTGGCTTGCTGTTGCACTGGTAATCTTTGCATTATGGAAACCACTGAATGCAATCTGGGGAGCATTCCTGTTCGGAGCTCTTTATATTCTGTATCTTTATATCCCGGGACTTGGACGAAGCATGCAGGAAGTATTTAAAGCACTGCCTTATGTGGTAACGATTATCGTACTGGTATTCACAAGCTTCCGAAAGAAAAAGGAACACCAGCCGCCTGCTGCGCTGGGACTTCCGTATTTCAGGGAGGAACGATAAAATTAAAAGTTTGCAGTTGATTCCAGAGTAAAATAGTATTATAATATCAGAAGCTATAAAAGCTGAGTAGTATGAAGAAAAATTAAGGAGGAAATATACAATGGCTAAAGTATCAAAAGACATGCTGATCGGTCAGCTTCTTCAGATTGATGCAAATATCGCACCGATTCTTATGAGAGCAGGAATGCATTGCCTTGGATGCCCATCTTCCCAGATGGAATCTCTCGAAGAAGCGGCTATGGTTCATGGACTGGATGTTGATGTACTGGTTAACCAGATTAATGATTTTCTTGGAGAATAATCTTCCTGAAAGGTAATCATATGACGGACTATGACAATTGTTGAATTGTCATAGACTGACATGTAAAAAGGATGTTCTGAATAAGTTCAGGACATCCTTTTTTGAGAAATCTGTAATTTACTATGGTATAAGAAAAGAGCTTTCAGATGAAAACTGAATGCTCTTTTAATTATGAAAATTATTACAGTTGAATCAGCTGCTGAAGGGCAGAATCGGAAATCAGTTCTCCATGTTCTGTCAGATAAGCTTCTCCTGAAAGAGAGAAAGCCTTTCCCTGTCCATATTCCGTAAGAATATTACATACCCTGTTAAAATCCTCCGGAGAAAGTGATGACTGGTGAAGTACCAGTTTGTAAAGCTCATCGGCCGGATCTTTGTACAGGGTGTTTGTACCGGTAAAATAGCCGTTCAGTCCATGGGCGGCCGCAATCACATCGTCCAGTGTGTCGAACTCATAGAGACGGATAAGATTTACATCAGGAACCTGAGTATCGTCATTTTCCTTTGCTCCGGTATTCTGAGCAGATTTGCCATCTTTTGTCTGAGTACTCTTCATCTTTGCTTCGTAAAGCTTCTGGAAGATATCAATAATATTGTCTGCACCGTCAAGCTGAAGAGTATCTGTCTTATCATTCCCTCTGAATGGAGCAAATTTGGAGAAACGGGTATCCAGTTCTTCAGGATCCTCTACTTTGGTAATGATCAGGATGATGCTCTCGGTACTCACCGGGATGGCCTCGATCATTAATGGAATATTATCTGCCTCAAAACCAAACTGTATCTGTGCCTGCTGCATCATATCGCGGAAAAGTTTCTTGGCTTTCTCAGTGCCGTAAGCCAGTTCACTGATACGGATCTGATGGTTCTCCAGGTCTTCTCTTGTCAGTGTGCAGCGTATCTGGTTGTCGTTGATCTTTTCTATCTTCATGTTGTCACATCCTATTCTGAATAACATTGAATTATCTGGCAGCTTCATAATTGCCTGTGAAAATCCATTAAAAGTGTTTCTGATAATGAAAATTTAACTTTTGAAAGCTGCGGACAATTACGGATAAATTAAAAGTTACTATTGTTTTTTTGAACAGCAATTTTAAAGGATTGCCATAGATGCGCTGTCTTTGGAAAATCGCTGCAAGTAACTTCAAAAATTCTATTGTCTGACTGTGAATTTATAAAATTTTATACACTATATTATATAACACAGAACTGCAAAATGTAAAGATAAGTAATCAACCAAAATATTAAATTTTTAGAAACAAAACAGAAAAAAATACATAAATGAAGAAAAACACTTGCATCTGTTTACCAGATGGATATAATGAAAACAGAAGAAGCAGTAAACCTGCGGTTCACATAAGCGAAGATCTGAAACATTAACCAAAGTGATCTTTTATTTCTAAACTTCATTGCCGTTTTTCATGCAGCGTTCCTGCTGTGGCAATGTACAGGTAAAATTTCCATGATGATAAGAAGTTGAAACGTTACTGTTCACTCCGTTCACAGTAACGATAAAACAGGTGCAGGGATATTGTTTTTTCAACAGCCGATAAGGTGCTTTCTAAAAAATCTTATGAAAGAAGGGAGGTAAGCTTACGGAAAATATATCACGGGCAACCAAAAAGAGCATGCGTAAACCACTGGAAAAAGAATTGAAGAGTTATCGTGAACAGGGAATTTCTCTGTATCTGAATGGTATACTCAGTAATCCGAAAACAATTGCAAAAGCCTGTCAGATTGCAGAAGGTGGTGGATACATGCGTGATTACGTTGAAGATGAAAAAGGACGGATCGCTCGTGTGGATTTTGATTTCGTCAAAGAAAAATAACAAAAGAGAAAGCTGCCCGAACAGATTCTGAACCAGTCCCCCCGATGTTCATAATGCCTTCGGGCAGCATAAGAATATAATTACGCATATCTTAAAAATTTGTGAAAAATACGATTTTGCAATACAATTGTAATATTTTATGGTATACTTAAGCCAGTATCATCAAGTTACCGATACAGTTAATAATACTGGTACATCATACTCAAAATAACTATATGAAATACCTTTCTGTGAGCTGATGTATCAATAGCGATCGTGTTACTGTCTGCTTTGTTTCCGGTAACACAATATTTACTGAAAGGAAAAATACTATGAATAAAAAGTATAAACCAGTTATCGCAGTTGCCGTTTTGGTCATTCTTGTTGCGATTCTTGGAATTGTCACTCATGTAGTAATGAAGTACATACCATCTTCTGAGAAAATGGATCTGAATGAATATTATGGAGAAATGACAGATGGGGAGATTGCCCTGGTCATTGGAACTGAGAAACTGGAAGAACGTGGTCTGGTGGACGGAGACAGAGTCTATTTACCACTGGATGTGGTGAATACTTATCTGAACCAGAGATATTACTGGGATTCTGCCAATCAGCAGATACTTTATGCAACACCTTCGGAGCTGACTTCTGCGAGTGCATCATCTGAGGCAGGAGATAAGGTATGGGTGAAAGATGACAAAGTGTATCTGAATCTTACTTATGTGCAGGAATTTACAGATCTTGATGCATACATCACAAAAGATCCATACAGGATTGCCATACAGTATAAATTCAAAAATGTAAAAACAGTCACAGTTAAGAAGAATACAAGCATACGTTACCGCGGTGGAATTAAATCGGCTATTCTTACTTCTGTAAAGAAAGGTACAAAGCTTCGTCTTATCGAAGAATTGGAGAACTGGGATCAGGTAGCTACGGATGACGGATATATTGGTTATATAGATAAGAAGAAAGTGGGAGAAGCAGAGAAGACAAAATTTGAACGAAGCTTTAAGAAGGAAGAGTACTCCTATCTTACTATGGACAGCAAGGTCAATATGGTATGGCATCAGGTGACTTCCACAGATGCCAATGCTTATTTTGCGGATGCGACAGCAAATATGACAGGTGTGAATGTGATCTCGCCTACCTGGTTCTATCTGACAGATACTTCAGGAAACATTGCAAGCATCGCAAGTGCAGATTATGTATCACAGGCTCATGAAAAGGGGCTTCAGGTATGGGGACTGATCGACAACTTTACACAGGAAGTAAGTACAACGGAAACACTTTCCAGCACTGCGGCGAGACAGAATATTATCAGTCAGCTGATCCAGGCAGCCCAAGATGTGGGAATGGATGGCATTAATGTGGATTTTGAATCTCTCAGCGAGGATGTGGGAACTCATTTTCTGGAATTTCTGAGAGAACTTTCCATAGAGTGTCATAAGAATAATTTGGTTCTTTCAGTGGATAATCCGGTTCCTGAGGATTTTACAAGCCATTATGACCGGGCTGAGCAGGGAAGGGTTGTAGATTATGTGATCATCATGGGATATGACGAGCATTATGTAGGATCTGAAGCCGGTTCTGTGGCATCTCTTCCATGGGTGGAACAGGGAATCCAGGATACACTGAAAGAGGTTCCGGCTAAACGTGTGATCAATGCCATTCCGTTTTATACCAGACTGTGGAGGACCACAGGGGGAAATGTAACCAGTGAAGCAATCGGTATGGATCAGGCGCAGCAGACAATTGCAGATAATAATGTGGAAACCTACTGGGATAAGACCACTTCCCAGAATTATGGAAAATATGATATAGATAATTCTACCTATCAGATCTGGCTTGAGGATGCTCAGTCAGTTGCAGAGAAAGTGAAGCTGGTATCCAAATATGACCTTGCAGGAGTTTCTGCATGGAAGCTTGGATTTGAAAACAACGGAATCTGGCAGGTAATCTCGGACAATCTGAATAATTAAAAGTTCTGCATCAGCAGGCTATAAAAACATCTTCTGAAACATATATTAATATAGAATTTTATGAAATACTGATTGCATTATTTTATGGAATTGCTATAGCCAGTCTACAGGAACAGTGAATTTTCCCGTAGACTGTAAAAGATGTCTCAGGAGGTGTTTTTAGTTTGAAAAAATATGGACTGGAATTAATGTTAGGGTGTCTGCTTCTTGTCAGTTTTCTCATTCTGTCAAAACAGGCAGCTGAAGTTTCAGAGACTATGAGTTCAACAGAAAATTCAAAAATCATTCTGGTAGATGCAGGACATGGTGGAGCGGATCCGGGAATGATCGGAGTGAACGGACTGGAAGAAAAGGGGATAAATCTTCAGATTGCCGTAAAATTAAAGGATTCTCTGGAAAAACAAGGATTTTCTGTAATCATGACAAGGGAAGAAGATAAGGGCCTTTATGAGGAGGACAGCAGAAATCAGAAAGCACAGGATATGCAGTGCAGGATTGCTATGATAAAGAAATACAGACCTGTGCTGTGCATAAGTGTTCATCAGAACAGCTATCAGGATTCGTCTGTATGCGGTCCACAGGTGTTTTATTATGAAGATTCTGTCCGGGGAAAGAATCTGGCAGAGTTTATCCAGGAAGAACTGAATCTGGGACTGAAAGTAAAACGCCCTCGTGTGGCAAAAGGTAATAAAACCTATTATCTGTTAAAAAGAAGTGAAAGTGTTTTGAATATTGTAGAGTGTGGTTTTCTTACAAATCCGGAAGAGGCCGGACTTCTCTGCAAAGAAGAATATCAGAATAAAATAGTGGAAGCTATAGTGAAAGGGATTGAACAATATCTGAAGCAACAAAAAATTTAAAATGTTTAATTTATGTGAACTTGCTTTTAATAAGTAGGGATTTTTGCTATACTGATACTTGTTTGATAAAATCCCCCGGGAGGATAGGAATATCTGCATGGCGGGGAAATGTACAGGGAGAAATTATGCTTGGAATTATTTATCTGCTTCTGGCAGGAATGCTGGGCTGTGAAGCATCGAAAATGCTGACAGGAGAGGGAAGGAGTGTGTCAGGTATTAATCGTATCTGGCTCATGCTTCCGGCTTCTTTTGGAGTCGGAACACTTTTACTGACCTGGATGGTATATATTATTTCCTGGTTTTTCAGTGTTGTGGGAAAAGCTGAAAATCCACTTTTGTATGGAAATATTATCGGGATGACAGGTGCAGCAGTTATTATGATACTGCTCAGCGTACAGAAATACAGAAAACAGGGAAGTTACAGGATATGGAATATTGATAAAACACAGGATAAGCGCAGATTAAAAAAGGAAATATTACTCTTTGGTCTGCTGACTGTATTTATTACATATATGATGTTTTATGTATTCTATATAAAAGACGGAATCCTGTATTCCGGGCTGACTGTGTATGGAGATTATGCACCACATACGGCGATGATGCGTTCTTTTTCTGCAGGAAATAATTTTCCCACACAGTATCCTCATTATGGAGGTGCAGATGTAAAGTATCATTTTATGTTTCAGTTTCTCACAGGAAATCTGGAATATCTGGGAATGCGTATGGACTTTGCCTATAATATCGTAAGTACCTTGTCGCTTGTGGGATTTCTTATGCTGTTATATCAGCTTGCACTTAGGATCACAGGCAAAATGTGCTGCGGTGTACTGGCATTGTTTCTGTTCTTTTTCAGAAGCGGAATGGCTTTTCTCAGATTTGTATGGGAGCATATCCAGGCAGGGAATCTTGTGGAAACCCTGGAAGAAAATACTTCCTTTATCGGATATACTGTCAATGAGAACTGGGGATTGTGGAACTTTAATGTTTATCTTAATCAGAGGCATCTGGCATTTGGACTTCTGATGGCGACTTTGGCACTATATCTGTTTATGGACTGGCTGGAAGCCGGGACGGCACATGAAGAGAAGGGAATACTCTGGATAAAAAACAGAATCTTTTCGAAGGAAGGATGGAAAAGCAGAAATCTGGATCAGGCACTGCTTATGGGAATGTTTCTGGGTCTGTGTGCGTTCTGGAATGGGGCAGCAGTGATCGGTGGTCTGCTGATTTTGTGCGGCTTTGCGATTTTCTCGGATGGAAAAGTGGATTACGCTGTCATGGCGGGGGTATCCATCTTCTTTTCCTGGCTTCAGTCAAAGATTTTTATTGTTGGAAGTGCCATGAGTCCTCAGATTTATCTGGGATTTCTGGCAGAGGATAAGACTGTCCCGGGAGTTGTGAAATATCTGTTCTGGATGAGTGGAGTTTTTTTCCTTGGGCTGGTACTAATGGTATGGTTTATGAGAAGACGGGAGAGAGCAATCCTTGTGAGTTTCCTGTTTCCGGTGATTTTTGCTTTTGTGCTTCTGATGACACCGGATATTAATGTAAACCATAAATATATCATGATATCATATGCGTTTCTGACGATTTTCTGGGCATGGGCAGTATGCAGTCTTTGGAATGGGAGAAATGGGCAGTCCGGGATACAGAAAACTATGGGAAAGATACTGGCAATAGTATTGGTGATATCTCTGAGTGTGACCGGGATTTATGACTTTGTGGTGATCATAAAGGGAAATGGTCCGGGCAGACGTGTGACTGTAAATATGAACAGCGAGCTGACCCAATGGCTGGAGGAGAATCTGGAGAAAAACGATCTTTTACTTACTCCTGAGTACAGCATGAATGAAGTGACGATGTCCGGAGCTATGCTTTACTGTGGATGGCCATATTACGCATGGTCTGCAGGCTATGATACGAATTACAGGGCTGCACAGGCTGTAACGATATACACCACATCTGACAGTGAAACATTGAAAAAAACAGTACAACAGGAAAAAATAACATATATCCTGTTTGAAGAAGGTTCGGAATTTGAACAGCAGGAATGTCGTGAGGAGACAATTGCTGCAGCATATGAAAAGGTTTATGAGACTCAGGATGGACGGATACGGATCTATAAAACAACAGAATAATCCTCAAATGCATTATTACGGGGATTACTCCGGATTTATGATTATGAGCCGGGTGATTACAGATTTACAGAGATAAGAGAGAATGTGTAAGATTATAGTAACCACAATAATTTTATAAATGATTAAGGAGGACGTACGGATGAAGAAATGGGCACCGAGAGTGCTTCTTGCAGCAGCTCTTGCAGGGCTGTCTGCATTTCTGTTAAAGGGAGATGTATGGACATTCTGGACCTGGTGGATGTTGGCATTTCTGATGGGAATGGTTGCCATGCCTGTGACAGGGAGACTGTTTTCCGGATTTGAAGACAAAGGCTGGATGTTTTCAAAAGTGCTGGCGATTACTGTGACAGGTTTTCTTACGTGGTTTCTGGTAACTGCGAAGATACTGCCATTTACTGCAGCGACATGTATCGGTGTGTCTGTTGTATGTGCTGTTGGCTGTGGGGTTTTATATCATTTTCAGGGAAAAAATGGAATTGACTGCTTTCCGTCCGGAAAGGTAAATCTGATTTACGGAGAGGAAATTCTGTTCTTTATATTTTTCCTGATATGGACTTATTTTGCAGGATTCCGTCCGCAGGCATACGGAGGAACTGAGAAATTTATGGATTATGGTTTCATGGAAGCCATGATGAGAAGTACGACACTTCCTGCAAGAGATCTGTGGTATTCAGAAGGTACGATCAATTATTATTATGGCGGACAGTATTTTGCAGTATTTCTGACGAAGCTGACTGGCAGTAAAGTAGAACTCACTTACAATCTGATGCGTACTTTTGTGGCTGCATTTGCGTTTGTGCTTCCGTTTTCACTGGTTCGTCAGATGTCTGTGGACAGGCTTAAAGGAAGCCTGACAGGAAAGAAACGTTGTGTGCCGGCAGTGGCCGGGATCATAGCAGGACTTTCTGTATCAATTGCGGGAAATATGCATTATGTGGTTTACAGTAAGATCATTCCATGGCTCCAGAAGCTGCAGGGAAAAGAAGCGGACAGCTACTGGTTCCCGGATGCGACCCGTTATATTGGATACAATCCGGATGTGCCGGACAAGACGATCCATGAATTTCCATGTTATTCCTTTGTGCTGGGAGATCTCCATGCCCATGTGGTAAATGTAATGTTTGTGCTGTTTCTGGTGGGATTTCTTTATGCGTGGATGCGAAGTGTGCGGATGAGAGAAGCAGTAATTATGAAACCGGGCCGGAAACAGTTCTGGAAAAAACAGCTGTTGATTCCGCATATCCTGCTGGCTGCAGTGATGATCGGTATGTTCCGGTTTACGAATTTCTGGGATTTTATTATTTATTTCGTGGTGACCGGTGGAGTGGTGCTGTTTACCAATATCGTTCAGTTTGATGGTAAAGTGAAGAGGATTCTGGCAGTGACTGCGGTTCAGGCAGTGGAGATCATTGTGATCTCATACGTTGTTTCTCTGCCGTTTACTTTGCAGTTTGACAGTATGTTTAAAGGTGTGGGAATTGCGCAGAATCATTCTATGATCCATCAGCTGCTGATTTTGTGGGGACTGCCTGTGGTTCTGACAGTTCTGCTGATCATCTGTATCATCTGGGAGAAGCTTCGTGGTGGTGCGAACAGAAGTCCATATAAACTGATGAAAGCAATCTCTGTGCCGGATCTGTTTGCGATTGTCATGGGACTCTGTGCAATCGGGCTGATCGTGATTCCGGAGTTGGTTTATGTAAGAGATATTTACGAAAATGGAAACGCCAGGGCGAATACTATGTTTAAGCTGACTTATCAGGCGTATATGCTGTTTGGGATGACCATGGGATATGGTATTTTCCGTATGCTGGTGGCTACACGTAAGAAAGTGTTTAAGGTTGTGTCAGTGATCGGTCTGGTACTGCTTTGCTGGACCTTTGGTTATTTTGGAAACAGTGTGTATGCGTGGTTTGGAAAGGTATGGGAGCCTTCTGAATATAAAGGATTGAATGCGACATCTTTCCTGTCAAATGATTTCACAGAGGATGTGGCTGGTATTAAATGGCTGAAGAAGAATGTGAAAGGGTCACCGGTTGTGCTTGAGGCGAACGGGGACAGCTATAGTGGTTATGAGCGTGTTTCTGCTATGACAGGGCTTCCGACTGTGCTGGGATGGTATGTGCATGAGTGGCTGTGGAGAGATGATACTGCGGACTTGAATGAGAAGAGCGCGGATATTGAGAGTATTTATACTTCTTCGGATGAGGAGTATGTGAAGGAGCTGCTGGAAGAGTATGATGTTTCTTATATTTTTGTCGGATCGAAGGAGAGGGAGAAATATGGGGGGACATTGAATGAGGATGTGCTGAAGTCACTTGGAGAAGTGGTGTTCCAGGATGAGGTGTATAGTACTTATATTCTTAAGGTTAATAAGTAAGGGAGTGAAAAATGGCGGCAGTTTTGCCGTCATTTTTTGCGTTTTTGTAAAGAATATTGCGGGTAATCTTTGATGATCAAAAGGGACGCGTAAAAAAATATTTCATTTCCTGTGCGGTTTCGGGCACTAAGATATTCTAAGCCGCTAAAAATCTGCTAAAAGCATGAGAAATCAGAGCCAAACTCGCCTGCGGCTCAGACAGTGTCTCTGATTTCTCATAACGCAGATTTTTGCCGGCTAAGAATATCTAAGTACCCTGCAAATGCACAGGAAATGAAATATTTTTTTACGCTGGTTATTGGTTGGAATGGTTTTGGGGAAATAATTATCAGGTGGAAAAGAGGGAAAAAGTAAAATTTACAGATATGGATTACGATTGTATTATGATAATGTATGTACAATATATATAAGAAAAATATGTTGCTACAGTGGAAAAATGAAAAGATGACACTGTATAAGTAGTAGGAGAAAATGAGGATTGTGAATATTCATATGACAGGAAAGGAGAATTTTAAAATGAGGAATCGAATAATTCAGGTTAGACATTATAGCAGGAAAATGATGATTATGATGTTGACAGGAGCAATTTGTTTCAGTTCGTGTTTTTGTGAAACTGCTTTTGCGAAAACCAGCAAAGTAAGGGTTTACGATGTGGAAAAAGGAACCACAGGTTTCACATCTTTTACATATTCGGATAATAAAAAGGATGAGTCACTGGCACCGTCGGAGGGAACAGAAGCGATTTCATCTGCTTCTCAGAAGGTGATTATTTTCCATCAGGCAGATGGGTCTACGATAATAAGAAAAGCAGACAGTAATGGAAAAGTGACACTTCCTGCAATAAAGAACGAGACCGGATATACTTTTCTTGGATGGAGCACGAAGCCGGATCAGACTCAGAATCCGCAGTATCAGGCGGGACAGGTGATACAGGTAAGGAAGAAAACCCATTTATATGCAGTTATGTATAACTGGCAACAGGAGCCGGATATTCAGGTCAATAATCTGGCAGCTCAGCTGTCGGAGTATTCCGGAATTATTTTTGTGGGAGATTCCAGAACGTATTTTATGCAGAAAACTCTTCTTCGGGAATATGGAAAGGATGCAGTTGCAAAAGTATCATTTGTGTGTAAGACAGGGGAGGGACTGAGCTGGTTTGAGACAGCAGGAGAGAGAGTAATGAGAAGTGAAATTGCCCGTCTGCAGTCAGATTCAGATAAGCCCGTAGCAGTTATTTTTAATCTTGGTGTGAATGATCTTTCGAGTCATAATTCCGGGAATGGGGTTGATTATAAAGGCGAGGCAAATGCATATCTTGCGCGTATGAACACTCTTGCAGAAGAACTTGAAAGTGACTGCAGATTGTTTTATATGTCTGTGAATCCGGTAAATACAGCAATGAAACCAACTCGAAAAGAAGCGCAGTTACGTTACTTTAATGACAGATTGCAGAGTGGGTTAAATCATAGATTTCAATGGATAGATACCTATAAATATCTGATGAAGAATGGTTACAGTACATACAATGAGTTTAAGGGAAATATAGATGACGGCGTTCACTATTCTACACGTACCTATAAAAGAATCTATAAATATTGTATGAATGCGATCAGATAATGCTTTTTGATTTATACACAAATTATAATCTTGTTTCAGGTAAGCAGTATAAGCAGAAGTTAAGGCCACAGAACTCACAAAAGAAAGGGTATATGTATTGCCTGATAAATTAAGAGATTGATGTACGAGCTGACAGGAGAAATATTTTCTGTCAGCTTGTTATTTGTTTGGTTGGATAATGGAGAATATCTGTTTGCCAAAGAAGAAACATTTGACGAATTTTTATCTCTGTTGTATCATGAACATACAAAACGAAAATAAAGTAAGAGGAATATTGTTATATAAAATACAGAACAGATAAGAAAGCAGGAATAAAATGAAAGCAGAAGTTGTATCCATGACAGCGGATAATCTTGATATGGAGGCTATCCGGCGTGGTGGAGATATTTTGAAACAGGGTGGTCTGGTTGCATTTCCTACGGAGACTGTTTATGGTCTTGGTGGAGATGCGTTGAACCCGCAGGCTTCTATGAAAATTTATGCGGCGAAGGGCAGACCTTCGGATAATCCGCTGATCGTGCATATTGCAGAGTTTGATAAGCTGGCTCCGATTGTAGCTGAGGTTCCGGAGAAGGCGAAGATTTTGGCAGAGAAGTACTGGCCGGGTCCGCTGACTATGATTTTTCCGAAGTCGGATCTTGTACCACAGGAGACTACGGGTGGTCTGGACAGTGTGGCGGTTCGTTTTCCGAGTGACAGGATCGCGCAGGAACTTATCAAGGCAGCAGGTGGTTATGTGGCTGCGCCCAGTGCCAACACTTCAGGCAGACCCAGTCCGACTACTGCACAGCATGTAGAGGAGGATCTTGGCGAGGCGATTGAGATGATTATTGACGGAGGCCAGGTGGGAATCGGTCTTGAGTCTACGATCGTTGATTTTACTGAGGATGTGCCGGTGGTTTTACGTCCGGGTTATATTTCTCTGGAGATGCTTCAGGAGACTCTGGGGGATGTAAGGATGGACAAGGGGCTGATTGCGGCTGACAGCAAAGTACGTCCGAAAGCACCGGGTATGAAATATCGCCATTATGCACCGAAGGCAGATCTGGCAATTGTTGAGGGACCAGAGGAAGCTGTTGTGAAGAAGATTAATGAGCTGGCTGCGGAAGCGAAAGCACACGGCGAGCAGGTCGGAATTATTGCAACGGACGAGACAAAGGACAGATATCCCGAAGGTCTGGTAGTCAGCATCGGAAGTCGGAAAGAAGAGGAAACAATCGCTCATCATTTATATGAAGTGCTTCGTGATTTTGACCAGAGTGCGGTCAGGTCTATTTATTCAGAAGCGTTTTATACACCAAGAATGGGACAGGCCATTATGAACCGTCTGCTGAAAGCAGCGGGACATAAGATCATACAGGTAGTATGATATAATCAGGTAGTGAAGCAGATATATGCCTGATTATATAATCTTATCAGCAGTAATGGCCAGATGGATAATGAAGATTCACTTAAATAGTCTGCTGAAGAGGTAAAGAAATTAATTTCAGGAGGAAGATTAATGATAGCTTTAGGATGTGATCATGGTGGATATGAACTGAAACAGGAGATCAAGAAGTATCTGGATGAGAAAGGAATTGAATATAAAGATTATGGATGTGACAGTCTGGATTCCGTAGATTATCCGGTATATGCAAAGAAGGTTGCACATGCAATTCTTGACGGCGAATGTGAGAAGGGAATCCTGATCTGCGGAACAGGTATCGGAATTTCCATTACAGCAAACAAGTTTAAGGGAATCAGAGCTGCAGTCTGCACAGATTGTTTTACAGCAGAGGCTACAAGACTTCACAATGATGCCAATATCCTTGCACTTGGCGGAAGAGTGGTAGGACCTGGGCTGGCATTGAAGATTGTGGATACATTTTTGAATACACCGTTTTCCAATGATGAGAGACATATCAGAAGAATTAATCAGATAGAGACTGAATAAGTCATAAAATAAGAAAAATGATAAAACAGCCAGAGCCTGCATGATTATAGTAATTCTCTCACATGTATGATGAATGGGAATTACTGTAGAGTAAAGTGTGAAGTTCTGGCTGTGTCAGTTATAAGCAGACAATGGTTACTGTTTGCTCCGTTCACAGTAACGGACAATGTGCTGCTTTTATGAAGCAGATGAATGGTGAAGTATGTGAAGGGGAGGTGTGGAAAATGGATGTAAATCATAAACGCACAGATTATTTATCATGGGATGAATATTTTATGGGAGTTGCCATGATGTCAGGGATGCGTTCCAAGGATCCGAATTCTCAGGTAGGTGCCTGTATTGTGAGTGAGGATAATAAAATCCTGTCCATGGGTTATAATGGTTTTCCAAAGGGCTGTTCAGATGATGAATTTCCATGGGCAAGAGAGGGTGACAGTCTTCATACGAAATATTTTTATGTGACCCACAGTGAATTGAATGCGATTCTTAATTACAGGGGAGGAAGTCTGGAAGGTGCAAAGCTTTATGTTTCCCTTTTTCCATGTAATGAATGTGCCAAGGCAATTATTCAGGCAGGTATTAAGACAATTGTCTATGACTGCGATAAATATGCAGACACGCCGGCAGTGATCGCTTCTAAGAGAATGCTGGATGCAGCCGGGGTCCGTTATTATAAATATAACCGGACAGGACGTAAGATTACAATAGAAGTGTGATTTTGGCATATTCATGCCAAAACACCTCGCGGAATAGTGGTGTGTGAACAGTAACGATTTTACTCTTGACACATCAATTTATTTCAAATAGAATATAATCAAATGCGAAATATATATAGCGATGAAGAGAATAGTACATAAGGAGCAATCCCAGAGAAGAGTCCCGGAGAACAGCCGGTTGGCTGTGAAACAGTGGTGGAAGGATTCTGTGCGTGAATTATGGAACCGGCCTCGGAGCTCCGTACAATTGAAGTACGGCGTTTTTCCTGCGTTATCGGAAGAAGAGAGAGTAATGTGCAGGCATTTGGGCACAGTGCTAATTAGGGTGGTACCGCCGAAGCCTTTCGGTCCCTTGTGAGGGATGCTGGGCTTCTTTTTTTCGTTTTTTATAATATGACAGATTTTGCCGCATTATAAAAAAGCAGATTTTTGTACTGTGAAGCAGATAGGGAAATTTATTTATAGAAGAAAAATAAGAAGAATATGCATTCCGCCGCGACTATATCCTGATACGCTTTCAGGATCAACATATCACATAAAAAGGAGAAACAATTATGGCAAACAACAAGAAACTGGTAGAAGCCATCACATCCATGGAAGAGGATTTCGCCCAGTGGTATACCGACGTTGTAAAGAAAGCTGAACTCTGCGGTTATACCAGCGTAAAAGGCTGCATGGCAATCAAACCTGCAGGATATGCGATCTGGGAAAATATCCAGCACGAACTGGACAGAAGATTTAAAGAGACTGGCGTACAGAATGTGTACATGCCAATCTTTATTCCAGAATCTCTTCTTCAGAAAGAGAAAGATCATGTAGAAGGATTTGCACCTGAGGTTGCATGGGTAACTCATGGTGGTCTGGATCCGCTTCAGGAGCGTCTGTGCGTACGTCCAACATCAGAGACATTATTCTGTGATTTCTATGCAAAAGAAATCCAGTCCCACAGAGACCTGCCGAAGGTATACAATCAGTGGTGTTCTGTAGTGCGCTGGGAAAAGACAACACGTCCGTTCCTTCGTTCACGTGAGTTCTTATGGCAGGAAGGCCATACAGCTCATGCTACAGCCGAGGAAGCAGAAGAGCGTACTATCCAGATGCTGAACCTGTATGCAGATTTCTGCGAGGAAGTACTTGCAATCCCGGTTATCAAGGGACAGAAAACAGACAAGGAGAAATTCTCCGGTGCAGAAGCTACTTATACAATTGAATCCCTGATGCATGATGGAAAAGCCCTTCAGTCCGGTACAAGCCATAACTTTGGCGATGGATTTGCAAGAGCATTCGGCATCCAGTATACAGATAAAGAAAATAAACTTCAGTATGTACATCAGACATCCTGGGGCATGACAACACGTATGATCGGTGCAATCATCATGGTACATGGTGATAACAGCGGTCTGGTACTGCCTCCGAGAATCGCTCCTGTACAGGCAGTGATCATTCCGATCCAGCAGAGAAAAGAGGGCGTTCTTGAGAAAGCAGATGAGATGTTTGCAGCATTAAAGGCAGCAGGAGTCCGCGTAAAAGTAGACGACACAGACAAGAGCCCGGGATTCAAATTCGCAGAGCAGGAAATGCGTGGTATCCCGATCCGTATCGAGTGCGGTCCGAAGGATATCGAGAATGGTCAGGCTGTGATCTGCCGTCGTGATACAAGAGAGAAATATACTGTTACATTTGATGAGCTTGTGGAGAAAGTACAGGAAATCCTGGAAACAATCCAGAAAGATATGCTGGAGCGTGCACGTAAGCACAGAGATTCCCATACTTATGTTGCTACAAACTATGAAGAATTCAAAGATACTATTGTTAACAAACCAGGCTTCGTAAAAGCTATGTGGTGCGGTGACCGCGCATGTGAGGACAAGATCAAAGAAGATGTTCAGGCTACATCCAGATGTATGCCGTTTGAGCAGGAACACTTAAGTGATGTCTGCGTATGCTGTGGAAAACCTGCCAAGAAGATGGTTTACTGGGGAAGAGCATACTAATCAATAAGAAAATAAAGAAAACCGGCAGCAGAGATATCTGAGTGCCGGTTTTCGGGGTTAAGAATAAATAGAAGAAGATAAGGATGGTCATATGATTCTGGAAATACCGAAAAACGCGGAAACAATTTTGCATATACTGGAAAAAGCAGGCTATGAAGCCTATGTGGTAGGCGGCTGTGTGCGTGATTCCATTTTGGGACGGAGCCCGGATGACTGGGACATCACCACATCCGCAAAGCCGGAGCAGGTCAAGGCTTTGTTTCACAGAACAGTGGATACAGGTCTGCAGCATGGAACAGTGACTGTTCTTATGGAAAAAGAAGGATATGAGGTCACGACTTATCGTGTAGATGGTGAGTACGAGGACGGCAGACATCCCAAAGAGGTCACCTTTACAGCAAGCCTTGAGGAAGATCTGAAACGCCGGGATTTCACCATCAATGCAATGGCATACAATCCTTCTTCAGGACTGGTGGACCTTTTCGGCGGACTGGAGGATATTGAAAGAAAAATCATCCGCTGTGTGGGAAACCCGCTGGAGCGTTTTACAGAGGATGCACTGCGGATCATGCGTGCAGTCCGTTTCAGTGCGCAGTTGGGCTTTACTATTGAAGAAGAGACTCGTAAGGCACTGAAGGTTCTGGCACCGAATCTGAAGCATGTCAGTGCAGAGAGGATTCAGGTAGAGCTTGTGAAGCTTCTGATGTCTCCTCATCCGGATTATCTCAGGGTGGCTTATGAAGCCGGGATCACAGCTGAATTTCTTCCGGAGTTTGATGCATGTATGACAACATCCCAGAATACGCCGCACCACTGTTACACAGTAGGGGAGCATATCCTGCACAGTCTCTGTCATGTACGCGCAGATAAAGTTCTCAGGATTACCATGCTGCTTCATGATATTGGAAAGCCGGTTGTCCGGAAAACAGATGAGAATGGAAGAGATCATTTCAAGATGCATGGGATTGCGGGAGAAAAGATGGCTGCACAGATCCTGCGCAGGCTGAAATTCGATAATGATACGATCCGCAAGGTAACCCGTCTGGTAAAATGGCATGATGACAGACCGGATGGAACGACAAAGGCAGTGCGCAGGGCAGTGAACCGTATCGGTGAGGATCTCTTCCCGTATTATCTGGAAGTGCAGCAGGCAGATATGCTGGCACAGAGTGCTTACAGACGCACAGAGAAGCAGGAACGTCTGGATAAGGTGAAAGAGGCTTATGAGACGATCATTAATGAACATCAGTGTGTATCTTTAAAAACTCTGGCAGTGACAGGGAAAGATCTGATTGAAGCCGGTTATAAGCCGGGGCGTGAAATAGGAGAAACGCTGAACCATCTTCTGGAAGTAGTGCTTGCCGATCCACAGAAGAATCAGAAAGAGATATTATTGGGTCTGCTTGATGAGAAATAGTGCAGTTTTATGGAATGGTCAGTATATCAGAATATTGGTTACTGTTCACACACCACTATCCCGCGAGGTGTTTTGGCATGAATATGCCAAAATCCCGAGACATACAA
>NZ_JAJCGT010000025.1:0-49061 GCF_020553185.1 Blautia sp. MSK18_10
AAAGAAAGCTGCGCCACAGCCTTGGCAAGCCATCGCGCAGCGATTTTGTTCAACTTGAATTTGTCAGTATCTCTTTTTGCATGTTTTGGGTATCGTTGCTTCATAACTCATATCAAGCAACATTTTGGTTTTGTCATCTGATACGCTGCCATCCAGTGCAACAGTAATCCAGCTATCCTTGCTCATGTGATACGCCGGGAAGAAGCCGGGTTCCTCTCGTAGTGTGCCAATCAGAATTGGGTCACATTTGAAATCGACCACTTTCAGCATTTCTTCGCCTTGCAGCCCCAGCTTGTTCTTTGGTACATCCATAATCAGAGCAAACCACTTCCGATTATTACAATGCCGGAACACCTCATAATTCGGATATTTGAGCCACGGATAATCTGTCTCAGCGTTATATGTCTCCATTATAAATGATTCTAATTCTGCGCGTTTCATAACCTCACCTCTACAACTTCTAGCTTTCTGCATGTTACTATATAGTTTTGATTACCTGTTCTTCTGCATTTTGGCCGAGGGATAATCTCTTCGTGGAAAAAATAATTGACCACGATAGGCGGATCGTTGAACGGGCGTTTGATGGAATCATCATCCCGGACATACAGTAGCCCTTCCTCTTGGCAAAACTGCCGCATCTGCGCATCCAGCATTGACCAGTAGCTGCGTTCTTTTTTATTGTAAATGGTATCGTACAGCGGCAGCAGGTCTGGATGTTTTTCCGTTATATAGTCAAAAATCGTTTTCTTATAACCGCCCCGCAAGTTTAGGTTTTCCAGCCAGACCAAATTACATTGATTCTTCGCCCGGTGGATGATGGAGGGCAGGTCGGTGAGGCCGGGGAAAATCGGCGAGATAAAGCAGGTGGTGCGCACACCAGCATCATGGAATGCTTTCATAGCGGCCAGCCGCCGCTCAATGCTCACTGCATTGTCCATATCAGCGCGAAAATCTTCGTCCAGTGTGTTTGATCGACCAGGATACCCGCGCATTGGGGAATGTTTTAATGAGGTCAAGGTCACGCAGCACCAGGTCAGACTTGGTAGCAATACTGAGGCTACATCCGCTGCCCTGCATCTGCTCTAAAATGGCGCGGGTGCGGCAGGCGGTTTCCTCCAGCGGCTGATATGGGTCGGTCACGTAACAGAGAAACAGTTCTTTCCCTGCATACCGCTCCGGGTGTTTGATTTCCGGCCAAAATTTAACGTCTATGAACTCTCCCCAGGGCTCCGGGTGATTGGTAAAACGCTTCATAAAAGATGCGTAGCAATATTTGCAGCCGTGGCCACAGCCCACATAAGGATTGACCGAATAATAATCACTCACAGGCAAATTGGATTTTGTGAGGACGCTTTTTACTTCAACGTTTCAGATGATTGGCTCCATTGTATGTATGCTCCTTTGATTTTGCTTATTTTTCACGGGACAGTTTCATCATATCCTTCATATCGGCAAAACCGATTGTTTGATACAGCGGCCTGCCTTTGTCTGAGGTTTCAAGATATATTTTTGAAATATGCCGCTGACGAGCCTGCTCTACAAGCCACCTGACGATTCTGTTCCCTATGCCGTGTCCGCGAAACTGCGGCCGGGTATAAATGTTCATCAGGTAGGCACATTTCCCGTTTAGATTGTCCGGTGAGGGCATCTCATGATAGAGGCATATCCCGCCGCAGCCGACGATTTCCTCCCCTACGTAGGCAAAGCAGGCAATATGTCCGCCCTGCGGCAGTTCTGTTTGATAGTAGCGGCGATTTTCCGATTCCAGCTCTGTTACAGACCGCTCCGAGGGGATGGAGAATACCTCATGCAAGACTTCCATTCGCCATTGCATCAATACATTCAGGTCCTGGATCGTGGCCTGCCGGAGCTGAATCTCCATTATAATGCCCCCGCTTTCATTACCACCGGCAGTTTCGACACATCCGGCTTACCGTTGACATTCAAAGGAATCTGCTTCATCTTCACAAAGAACTCTGGGATCATAAAGGAAGTCAGATTTTCAGACAGTTCTTTTTTTACTTCCGAGACTTTCAGCTTATTGTCGGAAGGCACCACATAGGCGGTCATATAGGACAGTCCATCCTCGTCTGTAAAAGCCCGGACAATAGCCTGCTGCACATCCTTGCACCGATAGAGCCGGGACTCCACCTCGGCAAGTTCCACCCGCTTGCCGTAAATCATGATCTGGTCGTCCTTGCGGTGCAGGAATGCAATGTTGCCATCCGGCAGGATATAGCCCAAATCGCCGCTGCGGTACATGGTGCTACCGTCCGGCTGCCGCTCAAAAGCTCTGTTTTCCTCGGCATGGTCGCCAATGTAGCCCAGAGATACACCGCCGCCATAAATGCAAATTTCACCCGTCTGCCCTTTGGCAACCTCGTTGCCAGACTGATCCAGAATCCTGATTTGCGCACCTAGTACAGGATGACCGATGGGATAGGTACCGTCCTCCAGCACAGTTCCACTATTACAACGGTAATAGGAGGCGCAGACCGTTGTCTCGGAGGGGCCGTAGGTGTTGTAAACCTCTGCTTTGTTCAGCAGGTGATCCACATAAACGCCCCGCAACACATCGCCGCCGCTGATAAGCAGCCGCAGAGAGGACGGAATGACAGACAGGTGGTTCATTTCTGCCAGCAGATACGGAAAGCCGCTGATCATAGTCACATGGTGGCGTTCCACAAAAGCCATCAACGCATGGATGTCGGCCTTATCCTCGTCAGCGGGGATGGCCAGAGCGGCACCATTCAGCAGACTGGTGAACACTTCCTCCACAAAGATGTCAAAAGAACAGACGGAATATTGCAGCATGACATCACCGGGGCCGGGATGGAACTCGTTGGCAAAGGCACGGACATAATGGCAAACATTGCGGTTGGTGACACAGACACCTTTGGGCCGCCCGGTGGTACCTGACGTATACAGCACATAGGCGGGGCGTTCCGGGTCTTCGATGGCATTGCGCTTCCAGGAGGGCGTCTCCACGCCGCAGATCTCACAATCTGTATAGCGGATGGGGAAACTGCTCAGTTTGGGCGCAAAGGCGTGTTCCGTCAGCACAAAATCCACCTGTGCCTCGGTCATCATGTCATGGATGCGCCCGGTGGGAAAATCCGGCTCGGCTGGGACATATCGGCCGCCGCATTTGAGTACCGCCAGAATCGAGGCAATCATCTCGGTTCGGTGACGCATGACGATGCCGATGCTGTGTACTTCCTGCGGAAAGCTGCACGTGATCATATCCACCATGTTGGACAGCTCTCCAAAAGTCATGGTGCGGTCGTTTTCAATGATAGCTGGGGCATTTTCATGTTCTTTAACTACTTTCTGAAAAAGCGAATAAATCGTATCCATCGTTTTATCTCCTTGTCGGTTTATCTATTTAATATCCAGTGAATGCCAGCCGCTGTGCGCTTGTTGCACGCCTGATAGTGGCTGCCACTGTTCAGTACGAAGGTGGTTTCGATGCCTTTCCCGTGGCACAGTGTTTCTATCTCCTGCGTATTCTGCTGCACAACGTTCAAAATCGGATTATCGGTGGAGCTCTCCTTGTCTCCGAGAGAAAAATACAGACAGTCAGGTTTGCGCTTCATCTCATGGGAGCACACATATTCCATGATGCCCTCAAACCAGAAGGAACCTGACATACTCGCTGCGCGGGCAAACACATCCGTTTGGTAGAGAGCGTAGAGGGCGAACAGCCCGGCCAGCGAGTAACCGGCGAGGCCCCGCCAGGCGGGCGCACCGGGAAGGAGCGCTTCCGCTTCCGGCATAATTTCATCCAGAAGCAGTTTCAGGTAATCATCCGCACCCCCGGTGCAGGGCGTATCGTGTTTAGAGATCGGCCCCATATACCACGGTGTCATGTCATGATCCCATTTCAGCTCACTGACCGCCACCAGACAGAAATCTGGGCAGCCGAGCGCCATCAGGTTTTTATACACACTGTTAACGGCATTGGAAAAGGTGTTGAGATAGATAACTGGGCTGCCCGGCTTTGCGCTTGGGTATATGTCCACTCTTTTTTGTTCTATGGTTAAAGAAGTCACTTTGTTGCCTCCTCTCTTGACGATTCATTGTATAAATATTGTACGGTATCCGAAAACGAAAGCAAGTACGCAGAAAGTTCGTACATAGTATCAAACTACTGACCAAGGCTATAAACAGGAGGAATCAAGATGGATCATATCATGACATATGAGGAATATCTGCGCGATGTCAAGAAGGGAATCGTCACCGATCTGGGCAACAGCCCGGTCACGCCGCTGCTTCTGATGCTTCAGGGAAAGTGGAAAACACAGATTACCATGACGATTTGGTTTGTGTTGCTTTCCGCTGGAATTAAAACGTCAGCCTTCTAGATATCAAAATTTCGAGGCTCAATCACACTCTCTATTTTCTCGCTGTCTACGCTTAGCAACTACCATTACTGGCAGTCACCCAAGACTCGCTACTGGCGGTTGGTTAGACCTTACCAGACAGGCATTCCACCTGCTAGACTACTCGCCCTTGTCTGGGCGCACAATTCCGATTTGTTAAATTCATATCCGCATTATAGCATAAAAATAACGACACTGTATATCACTTTCGTAACATACAATGCCGTTACTTTTATTTTCTTCGATACACCAAACAAAACATATTCCTGTATACGATAATATCATATACAGAGTTCGACTTGTTCAGCTTTAGTGGGGAAAATGTAAAGTGAACTCCGCCTTTTGGCATAGGAATTGTTTTGTTAAATTAAATAATGAAAAAGAAAATAGTCATTTTGATAGAACATATTAACTATAAATAATCAGAATTTGAATAGTGAACTTTTTACACTGAAATATGTACGATTCTAATAATGACATGAACTTATGGGAACGTATTGCGGATACTTTGTGAACTTTATCCTGATACAATGATTATGCTGATGAAAGAAGGCATAGATAACTGAATACAAGAAAGAGACGAAAGCCTCAGTAGTTAAGAAAAAACTACTGGGGCTTTTTTTCGTGCCTGAATTTTTCAGCCAATAACTGCGGGCGTATCCCGGCAGGATAAAGGCGGAGCAGGCATGATTCTAAATAGAGGTCCGCCTTCTGGATTTGAAACGAGCAACAAGATTTCAAATTCAGGAGGAACGGACATGTATATTGAACACCCATATTTTTATGAAGGAAAGTATTACGCAAATATTGATGGAGAAATGATCGAAGTTACAAAAGAAGTTGCGTATGCGATGAACAATTTTTACAGAAGCAGCAAGGCAAAAAAAGTTGAGATCAAGAACGAACTGGGTGAGGTCGTGGATAAGATGCTGCGGGAGGTACCTTACAGCGGTCAGTCCATTGATGGAGAAGTCTTCATGATTGAGGATTTTCCAGATCTGAACTGTGATGTGGAGCACTGTGTACTGACAAAAATGGAACAGCAGGATATTCACAAAGTGATCAATCAGCTGAACTCAGAGGAACGCATGATTATTTATGGCATTTTCTTTGAAAACAAGACACAGACACAGATGGCGGAGATTATGGGGATTTCCAGACAGATGCTGTCATACAAGCTGAAATCCACTCTTAATAAGATGCGTGAAATGTATATGAATAAATTTTTTTAAAAATTTTTCAAAATCTTTTGCATCTGCCAAAGTCATTTGACTTTAGTAATTAGAGGAAGTTAAAGGACTTCCTAAAATGAACCATGATAACTGAATATTCAATAATAACTGATGTGACATTTCATACAGTGAGCACGAGGAAGATGCCGCTATAGGATTATAAGACAAAACAAAGATTTTAGTTCAGTCCGTAATGCTGCGAAAAAGCACTGACCGAAGCTAGCTGGCAGGCTGGTGATGCGATGACATATATGAGATGCGATACACTTGCAGACCCTGAGAAGTCTGTAACTGGTAAACCTATGAACTGCTGGAGCCTGGAAACGAGAGTTTCCGGGTTGTGGTCCGGAGCGTGCATCCGGGCAGGTTATTATTCCCTTCCTGCACATGCGGGAGTAACGATTCGGGGTATCGAGGATAAATAGAATCGAGCGAGCACTGTTTAATAATCAAATTGGCTATAGAGGTTATGCGGCAGAGCTTTCCTTATAGGAAAGAAACTCTGCCGTATTCCTGTGGAGCCAATATAGCGCTATGGATGCTTTACAAATAAAAATAACAGATTGGAGAGAGGACAAATGACAATCCGAAGAGGAGATATCTTATGGGCAGATCTCGGTATGTTCCCGACAACTTCGGTTCAGGGTGGAGTAAGACCGGTGATCGTAGTGAGCAATAATAAAGCCAATACATACAGTTCAGTCATAACGGTAGTTCCGCTGACATCAAGAATTTATAAGAAACGGTATTTGCCAACGCATGTATTTATCAGCAAATATGATATGACGGGAATCCGAAAAGGAAGCCTGGCACTGGCTGAACAGGTTATGAGCATTTCTACGAAATGTATTATTGAGAAATGCGGAAGAGTGAACAAGTGGAGCCTAGATCGGGTACTGAAAGCAGTACGGATTCAGATGGGAATGGAAGAGAAGACTACATAACTGTTACGAATATTTATTTTCGATAACGGTAACTATAGGAAAAGGAGGCGATGTCCATGACAACAGTTGAAAGATTAGAAGAGTTGAAAACAGTTGATATCAAAGAGATTGAACGAGATAGTTTGCCCAAGTACAAGGATTTGATTTCAGAGCTGGATAGCAGGAAAAGCAATAAGATGGAAGTGCTGCTTAATCACTCTGATAACCCATATGTATATGAAGATATGGGCTATGTCG
Source organism: Blautia sp. MSK18_10 (assembly GCF_020553185.1). Classification (NCBI taxonomy): domain Bacteria; kingdom Bacillati; phylum Bacillota; class Clostridia; order Lachnospirales; family Lachnospiraceae; genus Blautia; species Blautia sp. MSK18_10. The sequence continues at coordinate 6,796 of NZ_JAJCGT010000025.1, forward strand.
TAAAAAGTGTTTTTAATGCAGCAGCTTCCCTTTCCTATATAGACTGTACAAAACAGCTTGTAGCAAAGAAAGCTGGATTGGCATAAGGGAATAACTGGAACAACAAAATTTCATATTCACACAGAAGACGAAGTGTGCTATAATGCTAACAGGACTAAATTTGAATAGAGCACTTCTATTTAAGGGTTCTGTTTTGGCAGAATCTTTGGATAGGAGTGTTTTTTATGCAAAAAAATATCTGGATAGCAGCCAAGTACCTTCGTCTTAGTATTGAGGACGGAGATAAGGCTGAAAGTGAATCTATTGTAAATCAGTCAATTTTGATTGATAACTATATGAAATCGACATCTGATATTACTATTGTTGAGACATTTAAAGATGATGGTTTTTCAGGTACTGATTTTAAGCGTCCTGGTTTTCAGGCAATGCTCAAGGCAATCGAAAATAAGGAAATCAACTGTATCATTGTAAAAGACTTGTCTCGATTCGGTAGAGAGCATATAGATGTTGATCGGTATATTCAAAAAGTATTTCCACAACTGGGAGTACGATTTATAGCAATCAATGATAATTATGATTCTGAAACAGCAAACATTACCGATACGCATCTTGTATTACCGATGAAATCCTTTGTTAATGACACGTATTGCAGACAGAATTCTCAAAAAGTAAGAAGCCACTTGAGTGCAAAAAGAAATATTGGAGAATATGTGGGAAATTACGTGTCATATGGATATAAAAAGTGTGATGCTGATAAAAGTCAGATAGAAATTGATCCGGTTGCTGCAAAGCATGTAAGAGATATTTTTAACTGGAAGATGGAGGGCATGAGCAATCAGCTGATTGCAGATAAACTGAATGAACTGGGAGTTCTTGCACCGGCTGATTACAAACGTGCGACCGGAGTAAACTTCAAATCGTCATTTCAGACACATCTGACATCCAGGTGGTCAGCAGTAGCAATTATCCGTATCTTAAAGAATCCAATCTACTATGGAGTGCTTCAACAGGGAAAATCCCAAAGAATTAACTATAAAGTTAAGGTGCAGAGGGCATTACCAAAGGAAGAATGGGTGATTTTTGAAAATCATCATGAAGGTATCGTTACAAAAGAAGAATATGAAACAGTTCAGATGTTGCTTGCGAAGGATACCAGGATAGCACCCGGAGAAAACAGACTTTATTTGTTTGGTGGGTTATTATCCTGTGGAGACTGTGGAAGTAATCTGATCCGGCGAACTAACAGTTATAAAGGAGAAAAGACAGTTTTTTATATCTGTTCTTCTTACAATAAAAAGAAGGATCAATGTTCCAGACATAGTATCAGAGAAGATGTGCTGATTCAGCTGGTAATGGATTCTTTGAAAATATACAGTAAGATGACGGATGCCATACGGAGTGCAATGGAGTATTTGAAAGAGAATTCTTTGGATACACAGACATTGATACAGCATGATGACCAGATACTTGAGTTACGAAACAAAGTCAATAAATATTATAAGTTGTTACATTCATTATCGGGAAATCTTGCGTCAGGAGTTATTTCTAGGGATGATTACGCTTTGCTTAGAGAACGGTATCAGACAGAAATTAAAAGTCTGGAAAGCAATATTGAAAAGCAGGAAGAGTATATGGAAAATCTCCTTGAAAATAAACTGCTGTGCGAAGAATGGGTAAACACATTTCTTGAGAAACCGTCGCTGGGAGATCTTGACAGAGATATGCTTCTTCAGTATGTGGAAAAAATAAATGTCTTTGAAGGAAAAAAAATAGAGATTGTTTACCGATTCCAAGATGAGTTGGTAACAGCTGCAAGACTGGCAGAACAGATTGGAAAAACAAAACAGGAGGTGGCTGTATAATGGCAAGAACAAGAAATCGCCAGATGAAACAAGCTGAAGCATTTGTGCAGGCATCACCGAAGAAGATCTGGAAAGCCGGTATTTATACCAGAATATCTGTAGATATCAATGGTGAGAAGAGAGAATCGCTGGAGACACAGAAACTGATCGCTCTTTCTTACGCAGAATCTCATCCGGATATTGAAGTTGTAAAGTTTTATAAGGATGACGGTATATCAGGTACGAAATTTGATCGAGATGACTTTGTGAGAATGCTTGGTGACATCAAAACAAAAGAAATAAATACGGTCATAGTAAAGGATTTATCACGATTTGGTCGAGATTTGGAAGAAGTATCAAAATATCTGGAAAAAATATTTCCATTTATGCAAGTGCGCTTTATATCAGTCAATGATAACTATGACAGTATCAGTCCAGAATGTGACAATCAGATGCTGGGAATCATGATATCGAATCTGGCAAATGATATGTATGCAAAAGATGCATCTGTAAAAATGACAAGTGCCATGAAAATTAAGATGGAGTCAGGTGAATATTGTGGTGGAGATGCTCCTTATGGGTATAAGAGAGCTAGAGATGAAAAAGGAAAATCTACTACTGTTCCCGATCCTTTAACTGCACCGTATGTAGTAGAAATATTTGAAAAACTTGCTGCAGGGCAGTCATATTTGAAAATTTCGAGAGAGTTTAATACCATGCTGCTGGCTTCGCCAAGGGTATACGCAAGAACTGGGAAGTTATTCTTGGATAGAATTGACGAAACGGATATGCATTGGCAATCATCTGTAATTAAACAGATTGCGGAAAATAGGCACTATTTGGGAAATACTTATTCACATAAAACAAGAACTTCACTTCTTACAAAAGAAAAAAATGTAATGTTGGATAAAGAAGAATGGATTGAACATGTGAATACCCATAAGGCTATAGTGAGTGCTGAATTATTTGAAAAAGTACAAAATGTAATCAAATTAAAGCAGGAGAAAGCATTGCCCAAAAAAGATTTATCGAATATGCAGACTCATGGAAAACAGGATAATAAGTATGTTGGATTGATATACTGTGGTGACTGTGGCGCTAATATGGTTCGGAGATACTATTACAGCGAAAAGAATGGTGTTTTGTATTACAATTACTATTTCATTTGTGGTAATTATGCAAAAATTTCCAAGGAAAAATATAACTGTAATCGCTGGAAAGAAGAAGTAATTGATGAACTGGTGTATCGGGCACTCATCATGCAGCTAAAAACAGTATGTGAATTAAAAACGCAACTGAAACGCTTTAATGGTGAATATTTTGAAACATTCCAAAAATATTTGAACAGGGAACAGAGTAAAATTGTTCAGCTCAATAAAAGGAACGAAGCAAGACGATTTGAATTATATGAGCAATATGTTTCGGGCGAGATTGATACGGATGCATATAATCGTATGACAGAAAGAATAACCGTGGTCGAAAAAGACCTGGTTACAAGACAGAAAGAAATTGAGAAGAGTAGAAAAATTACAGAAAAATTGTGTAAAAAGAACTTCTCGTGGCTTGCTGAATTCAGTAAAGGAAAGAATTTGGAATTCCTTACAAAAGATGTTGTCCGTTCTTATATAAAGAAAATCTCTTTATATGAAGACAAACGTATAGAGATCGAATTTAAATTTCAAGATGAAATACAGGCGTTATCAGAAATTTTAGAGGAGGGGGTGATCAGATGTCAGATGGTAAATGCATAGTAAAGTATTTAAGATTGTCGCTGGAAGATGAGGATATGCTGGATGAATCCAATAGTATTACAAATCAGAGAATTGTGATTGGGCAATACATAGCCAGTAAAAATGAGTTCAAAAATACGGAAGTGTTAGAATTCAAAGATGATGGCTATAGTGGAACGAATTTCGATCGCCCAGGATTCCAAAGTATGATGGAATTAGTAAGAGATGGAAAAGTCAGCACAATTATAGTGAAAGACCTTTCTCGATTCGGCAGGAATCATATAGAGATTGACACATATCTGGAACAAATTTTTCCATTTATGAATGTGAGATTCATAGCGATCAATGATAATGTTGATAGTATGAAATATGAATCTGGTATGCCGGGAATAGATGTTGGTTTCAGAAATATTATTAACGAACATCATAGCATTGATACTTCCGTTAAAGTAAAAAGAACTTTGATACAGCGTCAGAAAGCTGGAAAATATATGGGAGCGAGAGCACCGTATGGATATTTGAAGCCTGATGAAGATGTGACCAGCCTCGTGATTAATCCGGAGACAGCGCCTGTTGTGAAGATGATATTTCAGAAATATCTTGATGGAATGAATATTACTCAGCTGGCACGTTACCTGAATGAGCAGAAAATTATGAGTCCAGGTCAATATAAAAGAGAAGTTCTGAAAACTGGTGTGAAGAAAACAACAGAAAAATATATCTGGTATCCAGTAACTGTAAGACTGATACTGATGACAGAAACGTATACGGGAACTACGATTGGCGGCAAGTGGAAAGTTGCTTCGGTAGGAAGTAATAAGCATTTGAAAACAAAAGAAGAAGACTGGATTGTGGTTGAGGGTACGCATGAAGCGATTGTTTCTAAAGAGGTGTTTGATGCTGTACAGGAAAAGTTGGAATTAAATTCCAGAAAGAGGAGCAAAACCCACAATAATAATTATCCGCTGAAAGGATTGGTAAAATGTGGGGGATGCGGTCAGAATCTACAGCATGTAACCAGATGCAATCCGCACTTTAAGTGCCCAAGGAAATTTAATGCGGCAAATCAAGATTGTGTAACAGACAATTTATATGATGACGAGTTCAATGAGATGATTTTCAGGGCAATAAAGCTGTTTGCAAAGATCAGTGATGATGCTGAACCGGTACTCGAATTACAGAAAGCAGAATTAAAATCAAAAGTGAATGGAGCTGCAAAAAAGATTCGGGATGCCAAAGACAGTATTAGCAGATACAAGCACCAGAAGACTGAACTATATATGCGATATGCAATGGAAGAAATCTCAGAAGAAGAGTTCACCAGAAAAAATGACAAGCTGGATAAACAAATTGAGAAAGAAACCTTAGCGATAGCGCAAATGGAGACAGAACAGAGTGAAGCGGCTGAACGTTTATTTGAACTTCCGCCCGATGGCAGACAGTGCCTGACAGACCTGATCGAAGGAAATAAGCAATTAACCAGAGAGATAGCAGTAACTTTTATTCGTGGTATCAAGGTATATAATGATAAGCGAATAGAAATTGAATGGAATTTTGCTGATGAGCTGGTGAAGTATGTAGAGCAGGTGCAGAAAATCTGCAGTTGAAGTGATGATGGACAAATTACAAAAATTTTGTGTCATTAGCTTGACACAAGGGGGACGTCACGCTGACAATACGGTGGATTTACAGGAATTCATGATTATGCCGACGGGAGCGGAAAATATGGAGCAGGCGATTCGAATGTGTGCGGAAGTATACCAGTTTCTCAGAATTATCCTGAAACAAAAAGGTCTGTCAACAGCAGTCGGAGATGAGGGAGGTTTCGCACCGGATCTTTCCGATTCAGAAAGCGTCCTGGAAGTGATTCTGGAAGCAGTAAAAAAGGCAGGGTATGAACCCGGAAAGGATATCAGCATTGCAATTGATGCTGCGGCAAGTGAACTGTACGATGAAGAAAGAGGCGTTTATGTTTTCCCCGGAGAAGGAAAAATGAAAGGGGAAGAAGTTCTCAGGGATTCCGGCGAGATGATAGAATATTATGAAAAACTTGCAGAGAAGTTCCCGATTGTTTCCATTGAAGATGGACTTGAGGAAGATGACTGGGAAGGCTGGAAACAGATGACAAAAAGACTGGGAGACAAAATACAGCTCGTAGGTGATGATCTGTTTGTCACGAATATCAAACGTCTTGCATGTGGTATCAAACTGGGAGCGGCAAATGCCATTCTGATAAAATTAAACCAGATAGGAACACTTTCAGAAGCATTGGATGCAGTGGAAATGGCACAGAAAGCGGGATACAGGACAGTAATTTCTCACAGATCAGGAGAATCGGAAGATTCATTTATCGCAGATCTGGCAGTTGCCACAGGTGCCGGCCAGATTAAGACAGGTGCACCCTGCCGTTCGGACCGAAATGCCAAATATAATCAGCTTCTTCGTATCCATGAGGCATTGGGAGAACTGGCAGTGTATGAAAATCCTTTTAAAGAAAATGAAAAAAATTGTTAAGAAACCTGACAAAAACTCTGAATTGTGGTTGAAATCCCCATCCGGCTATGTTACAATGAAACTCAGTTGATTAGGAGGTGTAACGAAGTGCAGATTATTAAGATCATTCTGAGTGTCATTTTCATAATAGATTGCATCGCTCTTACAGTAGTAGTTCTTATGCAGGAAGGTAAGCAGCAGGGACTTGGTGCTATCGCCGGAGCAGCAGAAACATACTGGGGTAAGAACAAAGGTCGTTCCATGGAGGGCGGACTTGTTAAGGCAACCACTATTATGGGAATTTTATTTTTTGTAATTTCTGTAGCATTAAATATGCTTGGTTAATCAGAAAAGAAATTTGAAACACTCTTGTTATGTGCAAGAGTGTTTTTTGTGTCATAAAGAGCTGAATCAGATAAAAGTCCTCTGCGGAGGCTGTGAGGAGTAATATGAGTAAAAAAGATATGGACAGAAGAAAAAAGTTTATCCTGGAACTGATGGGAGATCCTATTTATCAGCCAATGAGACTCCGCGAGATTTCTTCTCTTCTGAGACTTTCAAAAGAAGAGAAAAGAGAGCTGTATGATGTTCTGGACGAACTTTGCGAGGAAGGAAAGGTATCTGTAGACCGCAAGGGCAGATATGAAAAGGTCAAAGGAAAATGGAAAAAGAAAAAAGATGACCGTTATTACGATGACCGAAGAGAAGAATACGGATCAGAGTATGGCAGAAAGAAGAAAGATAAAAATAAAAAAGATAAAAATAAAAAAGAGCAGCCGGAGGGAATCCAGGCTGAGGGAACCTTCATCGGACATCCCAAAGGTTTCGGCTTCGTAGAAATTGAAGGGCAGGATGAGGATATCTTTATTCCTGAAAGTGATACAGGAACAGCTATGCATCAGGATAAAGTAAGGATCATCATCAGAAATGACAAAAAAGAGGGAAAACGCCAGGAAGGCGTAGTTGTGAAGGTTCTGGAGCGTGGTATGCCTGAAATTGTAGGAACTTATCAGTTAAATCGGGATTTCGGTTTTGTGATCAGTGATAATCCGAAATTTTCCAAAGATATCTTCATTCCGAGAAAAGAAGCGGCAGGAATAAAAAATGGTGATAAAGTAATCGTGGTGATTACAGATTATGGCTCCGGAAATAAGAATCCTGAAGGAAAAATTAAGGAGAATCTGGGAAATATCCGAACACCGGGTACAGATATCCTGGCAATCGTCAAGAGCTTCGGAATCCCAAGTGAATTTCCTGAGAAAGTAATGAAGCAGGCTCAGCGTGTTCCGGATCATGTGCTGGATGCAGACAGAGATGGAAGACTGGATCTGAGACATCTGCAGACAGTCACTATTGATGGCGAAGATGCCAAAGACCTGGATGATGCGATTTCCCTGACAAAAGAGGGGGACATTTACCATCTGGGAGTCCATATCGCAGATGTAAGCAACTATGTACAGTACAACAGTGCTCTGGACAGGGAAGCACTGAAACGTGGAACCAGTGTTTATCTGGCAGACCGCGTTGTGCCAATGTTGCCGGAACGTCTTTCCAATGGAATCTGTTCTCTGAATCAGGGAGAGGACAGACTGGCGTTGAGCTGCCTGATGGACATTAACGAAAAGGGTAAGGTAGTTTCCCATCAGATCGCGGAAACAGTGATTAACGTAAATGAGAGAATGTGCTATACTGATGTAAAGAATATTCTTGAGGACACAGACGAAGAAGCAAAGAAACGGTATGAGGCACTTATCCCGATGTTCTTTATGATGAAAGAACTGTCCGGAATCTTACGAAACAGCCGTCATCACAGGGGTTCCATTGACTTTGATTTTCCGGAGAGCAAGATTATTCTTAATGCAGCAGGAAAAGCAATCGATGTTAAGCCATATGAAGCAAATGTGGCAACCAAAATCATTGAAGATTTCATGCTGATGGCAAATGAGACTGTGGCACAGGAATACTGCACAGAAGAGATTCCGTTTGTATACAGAACCCATGATAATCCGGATCCGGAGAAAGTGGAGAGTCTTCTGACATTACTTCACAATCAGGGTGTGAAGATTCAGAAAGCAAAAGAAGAGATCACTCCAAAAGAAATTCAGCAAATCATCGAAAGTATCGAAGGGCTTCCGAATGAAGCAATGATCAGCCGTCTGGTGCTGCGTTCCATGAAACAGGCGAAATATACAACAGAATGCAGCGGTCACTTTGGACTGGCAGCAAAATATTACTGCCATTTTACATCTCCGATCAGAAGATACCCTGATCTGCAGATCCACAGGATCATTAAGGATAACTTACGAGGCAGACTGATGCGTGAAGGCAGAACCGAACACTATGCTGAAATCCTTGATGAAGTTGCGAGACAGTCCAGTGTATGTGAACGCCGTGCAGATGAGGCAGAACGTGAATCAGACAAGCTGAAGAAAGCAGAATATATGTCCTACCATCTGGGAGAGGAATTCGAGGGAATTATCTCAGGCGTTACCGGATGGGGGCTTTACGTAGAACTCCCAAATACAGTAGAAGGTCTGGTACATGTCAACACTCTGCGGGATGACTACTATATCTTCGACCAGGAAACCTACGAACTCCGCGGAGAGATGACAAAGAAAGTCTACAAATTGGGAGATAAAGTCTGTGTCCGTGTGGCAGATGCAGATAAAATGCTCAAAACAGTAGATTTTGAGCTGGTTGCTGATATCTGGAATGATGAAGAAGAGAATTAAATAAAAATGGCTTGGAGGATATTATGGCAAAGAAAAAAGGAATGAAGCTGATTGCCAATAATAAAAAGGCATTTCATGATTATTTTATAGAAGATACTTATGAAGCCGGTATTGCCCTTGCAGGAACAGAAGTAAAATCCCTGCGTATGGGCAAATGCAGCATCAAGGAATCCTTTATCCGTGTAGAGAACGGAGAGGTTTACATCTACGGAATGCATATCAGCCCTTATGAAAAAGGCAATATTTTCAACAAAGACCCGTTGAGAATCCGTAAGCTTCTGCTTCACAGATATGAGATCAATAAGATTGAAGCAAAGCTCAAAGAAAAAGGGTTAACTTTAGTACCTCTGAAAGTTTATTTCAAAGACAGTCTGGTAAAAGTGGAAATTGGAATGGCTCGAGGCAAGAAACTTTATGACAAGAGACAGGATATCGCAAAGAAAGACCAGAGAAGAGAAGCAGAGCGTGAATTTAAGGTTAAGAATCTATATTGATAATATTACTAAATCCTTTGGCTCAAAATTGTGAAATGTTATGAAAAAATTAATGGATATTGCAAAAATATTCGAAAATTCTTATAATCTATCATATAGATAAAAAAATAACAATTCATTTTCAGGCAGATGAGCTGAAAGGAGTGGTGCCCTATGAAAACAATCACGATCAGCAGACAGTATGGAAGCGGTGGAAGATATATTGCAGCTTTGCTTTCAGAAAAAATGGGAGTTCCCTGTTACGACAGTAAATTTTTGCCGAAGGAAGCAGAGAGGCATGGAATCAGTCAGGAAATCATCAATGAATTTAAAGGCAAGACCAGTCTTCTTTATGCAATCGGAGTAATGATGTCAGAAGAATCGCAGGATAAAAAACGCCTGACGATTCCGGAGAAGATGTTTCATGCGCAGAAAGAGACAGTGAAGCGCCTGGCACAGGAAGGTCCATGCATTTTTGTGGGAAGATGTGCAGACCAGATTCTGAAGGATGATAATCAGCTGCTTCGCGTGTATATTTATGCATCTGATATGGAAGACCGTATTAAACGGATTAAGAAAAATAAGCATATTTCTCAGGAGGAAGCACTTGACAGGATTGCATATAAAGACCGTCAGAGAAGAGATTATTATAACTTTTATACAGGACATGAATGGGGAAAAATGGAAAATTATGATATCTGCCTGAATACTTCGGTTTTATCAGAGGAAGAATGCGTGGAACTTCTGATGAAGCTGGCAGAATAGAAATATATTAAATATGACCACAAAGAGATGAGAAAGGACTGCCAGAGCAACATGGTAGTCCTTTCGTTACTGTTCACTGGTAATATTCCGCGAGGTGTTTTTTGCGAGTGAAAGTCACAGTAACATCCTTTCTGGTGAGTATCCGCTGATTACAGTGAGCGTTTCCTTTTGTGCAATAATATGAAGTAGGAAAAATGTGATTTTTTCATAAGAATGCGTCCGCAGGCAGAGATTTTAAAAATCTGAAAGTCTTAAAATTGTATGAAATCGGCAGAGGCTTAGTTGACAAGTTTTCGATACTCTGCAATAATAGGGAATTGAAAAAATGACATTGTTAAAAAGAAAAAAGATATTCCATATAGCAGGAGGGAATATATTATGAAGAAACGTTATTTAATACTGGCAGGTCTGTTGGTAATGACAGTGGCAGCTGCCGGATGTGGTAAGAAAAAGACAACAGAGACAGCACCTGTAGAGGTAACAGCTACCCCGACTCCTGAAGTAACCAAGGCAGTCGATATGGTGGATATGCAGCAGACAGCAGATGAAGACATAAAGAATGTAATGGGGGAGAAAACTTCCACAGCATCTAAGATTGTGTTTGTAAATAATACAGGGGATGACATCCAGTCACTCTATATCCGGACTCATGTGGATGAAGACAGTGAGGATTATGATGCAGACGAGGATGGAGGATGGGGAGATGATCTCATCAATGGAATGTTTACCCTGACAGATAAGGACAAGGCACTATATTATATGCAGACTGCAAATACACAGACATCAGGTACACAGACATCAGGTACACAGACATCAGATACACAGACATCAGGTACACAGACATCAGATACACAGACATCAGATACGCAGACAACATCCAACAAGAGTACAGCTTCCTATGATATCCGTATTGCATATACTGATGAGGACACGAATGAATGCTTTTTCCGCGATATTCCGCTTGGAACAATTTCGCAGATTACGTTATGTATGGATGGCACAGATGATGATGCGATCCCATATGCAAAATATCTGACAGGTACATCAACAAAAGAAGTATCCACGCTTGATGCGGTAAAGGAACGTCTTGGAATTACAGATGACAGTGAGTCTGAATCAGATTCCACAGACGACAGTGATAAGAATTCTGCAGATGATTCTGATTCCACAGATAGTAACAACAGTTCTGATCAGAATAATAACAGTGGCAATGGAACCGGGGATAGTTCAGATGATCCGGGCAATGGGGGAAACTCAGACGATCCGGGTACTAATGATGATCCGGGCAGTAACGATGATCCGGGAAATGGCGGCGATATGATTTCCACAGCAGAACAGTATATCGGTCAGTCTCTGGATGCACTGGAAGGCGCATGCGGTTCTCCACAGGGCAGCAGCTATGAGGATGATCCTGAGACAGGTAAAACAGGATTCCATTATTACAGCAATTTCACAGTTTCTACAACAGTTGATGAAAATGGTAATGAAATTGTTGCCGGAATATGGTAGAATAGAACTACGAATGTAACAGAGGAGGTATTCCGATCCTCTGTTACCTGCGATAAAATTAATTTCAGGAGACAGTTACTATGAAACGTGTATTATTAAAATTAAGCGGTGAAGCCCTTGCCGGTGAGAAGAAGACCGGATTTGACGAGGCGACTGTTATTGAAGTTGCAAAGCAGATCAGGACAATTGCTGAGGAAGGACTGGAAATCGGCATCGTGATCGGCGGAGGTAATTTCTGGAGAGGACGCACCAGTGAGACTATCGACAGGAATAAGGCTGATCAGATTGGTATGCTTGCAACAGTTATGAACTGTATTTATGTATCTGATATCTGCAGATACCTTGGATTAAAGACAGAAATCTTTACACCATTTGTATGCGGTGCATTTACAAGCCTTTACTCTAAGGATGCAGTGGAAGCAAGCTTTGCACAGGGCAAGATCGTATTCTTTGCAGGCGGTACAGGACATCCTTACTTCTCCACAGATACAGCCACTGTACTTCGCGCAGTAGAAATCGAAGCAGAAGCAATCCTTCTTGCAAAAGCTGTTGACGGAATTTATGACAGTGATCCGAAGACAAACCCGAATGCAGTAAAATATGATGAAATTTCCATTGAAGAAGTAGTTGCAAAGAAACTGGCAGCTATGGATCTGACAGCATCGATCATGTGTATGGAACAGAAGATGCCGATGCTGGTATTTGCACTGGATGAAAAAGACAGCATCATCAATGCAGTACATGGCAAATTTGTCGGAACTAAGGTTACTGTATAAGTAAGGCTTATAAGTCAGTTTACAGAGAAAGTGTAATATAAAAACTATAAAAAGAGGGAGACGAACCTAATGGATGAGAGAATTCAGAAATATGAAGAGAAGATGAAAAAGACATTGGCAAGCCTTGAGAGCGAACTGGTTACAATTCGTGCAGGACGTGCGAACCCGCATATCCTTGACAAACTCGCCGTAGATTATTACGGAGCTCCGACACCTCTTCAGCAGGTGGCAAATATCACTGTCCCGGAAGCTCGTATGATCCAGATCCAGCCATGGGAAAGCAGCCTGATCAAAGGAATTGAGAAAGCAATCCTTACCTCTGACCTTGGATTAAATCCAAGCAACGATGGTAAAGTAATCCGCCTTGTATTCCCGGAACTTACAGAGGAACGCCGTAAGGAACTGGTTAAAGATGTCAAGAAAAAAGGCGAAGCAGCCAAAGTAGCAGTCCGCAACATTCGTCGTGATGCAAATGATGCATTTAAGAAACTTGCAAAACAGGATGTATCTGAGGATGAGATTAAAGAACTTGAGGAGAAAATCCAGAAGAGCACAGATAAATATATCAAAGAAGTTGATGCGGCAGTGGATGCAAAGAGCAAAGAAATCATGACCGTATAAGGGAAACGAAAAGGAGAGCTCCATGAATGCGGGCTCTCTTTTTATCTGAATGAGATAATGGACCGGAAACTGCGGTTCATTATGATGAGACAGTAAGGTTAAAGGAATAACAGGATAAGAAAAGGAAACAAGAGTATGAATGTACCAAATCATATTGCCATTATTCTGGATGGTAATGGACGCTGGGCGAAGGCAAAGGGAATGCCCAGAAGCTACGGACATGTGAAGGGCTGTGCAAATCTGGAAACAGTCTGTGACTATATGAAGGAGCTGGGAGTTAAATATGTGACTGTATATGCTTTTTCCACAGAGAACTGGAAACGTTCCAAAGATGAGGTGGACGGTCTGATGAAACTGTTCCGAAGTTATCTGAAAAAATGTATTAAACTGGCAGATAAGAACAAAATGCGTGTCCGGGTGATCGGAGAGGTTTCGGCATTTGATCAGGATATTCAGGAAAGTATTGCACGTCTGGAACAATATTCTCAGAAATATGATGAAATCTATTTCCAGATTGCATTAAACTACGGCAGCAGAGATGAGATCATAAGAGGTATCCGCAAACTTGCTCAGGATGCTGCAGATGGAAAAGTAAAGCCGGAAGAAATTGATGAGCATGTTTTTGACAATTACCTGGATACGGCAGGAATCCCTGATCCGGATCTGATGATCCGCACAAGCGGTGAATTGAGACTTTCCAATTTTCTGTTATGGCAGATGGCTTATACAGAATTTTATTTCACAGATGTGGCATGGCCGGATTTTAATAAAGCAGAGTTGATTAAGGCTATTGAGAAATATAATCAGAGAGACAGAAGATACGGCGGAGTTAAGGAGGAGTAAAGAATGTTTAAGACAAGACTCTTAAGCGGAATCCTGCTTGTGATTATTGCGCTTGCTACTATCATCAGCGGTGATTATGTGCTGTTTTTCACACTTCTTGCGGTTTCTCTCATTGGAATGAGAGAATTGTACAGAGCAATGAAGGTGCAGGATGAGAAGATAAATCTGCTGGCAGCAGCAGGCTATTTAGGCGCAGTATTATATTATCTGGCAGTACTGCTTGATTTTGAGAGGTATGGAGTGCTGGCAATCATTTTCGGACTTGTGCTGCTCATGTTTGTATACGTGTTCACTTATCCAACCTATGAGGCAGGGCAGGTAATGCCTGCACTGTTTGGTATTGTGTATGTGGCAGTTATGCTGTCGTTTATTTATCTTACCAGAGAGCTTCCCGGTGGAAAGTTCCACGTATGGCTGATCTTTCTGTGCTCATGGGGATGTGATACCTGCGCATATTGTGTGGGAATGCTGATCGGTAAACATAAAATGGCACCTGTCCTCAGCCCTAAGAAATCTGTGGAGGGAGCTGTGGGTGGTGTGGCAGGAGCTGCACTTCTTGGTGTGATCTATGCAGCAGCCACTCAGGGACCGATGCTGGAATATGCTGTGATCTGTGCAATCGGAGCACTGATCTCCATGGTAGGCGATCTGGCTGCATCTGCGATCAAGAGAAATCAGGGGATTAAAGATTATGGAAAATTAATTCCGGGACATGGAGGAATCCTTGACAGATTTGACAGTGTGATCTTCACAGCACCGGTTATTTATTTCCTCTCTCTTGTGATGATTGAGATCTAGAGCGTGTCTGAAAAATCATTCCCACAAATTGTGACGCACATCTTGCAGAAAGCCTTTTTCAGACGCGCTCTAACGGAGCATATATTCTTCTGATATACATGTTTACAGTATTTTCTGATATGAGAACTGTCAGGTCAGAAGTAATTTTATAAAATTGTTGTATAAGTATTGAAATGAGGTACAATATGAAAAAAGTAGCAGTCTTAGGTTCTACAGGTTCGATCGGAACACAGACACTGGATGTGGTACGTGCAAATGATGACCTGGAAGTAGTTGGTCTTGCAGCAGGCAGCAATGTAGAAATGCTGGAGAAGCAGATACGTGAATTTCATCCCAGACTTGTTGCAGTCTGGAAAGAAGAGGCAGCCAGAGATCTGGCAGTACGTGTGCAGGATCTGGATGTAAAAATCGTAAGCCAGATGGGTGGTCTTATCGAACTTGCCAGAATGGAAGAATCAGACATTCTGGTGACCGCTATCGTAGGAATGATAGGAATCAGACCAACTATGGAAGCAATCCTTGCAGGTAAGGATATTGCTCTGGCAAATAAGGAAACACTGGTAACAGCCGGACATCTGATCATGCCGTTGGCAAAGCAGTTCGGTGTGCAGATCCTGCCTGTAGACAGCGAGCACAGTGCTATTTTCCAGGCACTTCATGGAGAGAAAAGAGAGCAGATACATAAACTGCTCATCACTGCATCCGGCGGTCCTTTCCGCGGAAAGAAAACAGCAGATCTGGAGAAGGTGACTCTGGAGGATACGCTGAAGCATCCGAACTGGGTAATGGGACAGAAGATTACAGTGGATTCTGCAACTTTGGTAAATAAAGGTCTGGAAGTTATGGAAGCCAGATGGCTTTTTGATGTAGATCTGGATCATATTCAGGTTGTGGTTCAGCCGCAGAGTATTATCCACTCTATGGTGGAATTCGAGGACGGTGCAGTGATGGCACAGCTTGGAACACCGGATATGAGACTTCCGATACAGTATGCATTATGCTACCCAGACAGAAGATTTTTAAAAGGCGACAGACTGGATTTTCATATGTTGAAGCAAATCACCTTTGAGGAGCCGGACAGGAAAACTTTTAAAGGTCTTCCAATGGCGGTGGAAGCGGCAAGGGCAGGCGGCAGTATGCCAACCGTTTTTAATGCTGCAAATGAGCTGGCAGTCCGCAAATTCCTTCAGAAAAAAATCAGCTTTCTGGATATTTACGAGATTATCGGGCAGTCTATGAGCAGACATACAGCAGTAAAGGATCCGGACCTGGATCAGATTCTGGAGATTGAGAAAGAAACTTATCGTTGGATTGAAAGTAGGTGGTAGATTGAAAATTATTATTGCAATTGTCATATTCAGTGCAATCATTCTCTTTCATGAGCTGGGACATTTTCTTTTTGCAAAGCTGAATAAGATCGTGGTCACAGAATTCTCTTTGGGAATGGGACCAAGACTTTACAGTTTTGAGAAAGGAGATACCAGATATTCACTGAAACTTCTTCCTATCGGTGGCTCCTGTGCCATGCTGGGGGAGGATACGGACATAGAGAATGAACCGGGAACTTTTAACAGTGCGTCTGTGTGGGGCAGGATTTCTGTAGTTGCCGCAGGACCGGTATTTAACTTTATCATGGCATTTGTATTGTCTGTGATCATTGTAGGTGCTGTAGGATATGAACCATCCAGAGTTCTTTCCGTAAAGGAAGGTTCTGCGGCTGAGGCGGCAGGACTGAAAGAGGGAGATATTATTACCGGTTATCAGGGATATCACATTGATCTGGGAAAAGATCTCTATGTATATTCCTATCTGAACCAGCTGAAAGAGGGAGATACCATTAACCTGACTGTTAAGCGTGATGGAAAGAAGATGGACATTTCCTATAAGTCGGATACAAATGTGAGATACCTTCTAGGCTGCAATTTCAACGGGGATGATACTTCTGCCATGACAGTGGAATCTGTAATGGATGGAATGCCGTTGCAGGAAGCAGGGATTCAGCAGGGAGATGTGATCACATCCATTAATGGAGTGAAGATTACAAATGCAGCAGATTACCAGAAATATATTCAGGAGAATCCGCTGACAGAAAAGTCTGTAAAGATTACCTATTCCAGGGACGGACAGGAATATGATATTACGGTTACACCAAAAGAATACCGTACGGCAGAATCAGGATTTACCTACAATATGTATTCTGAAAAAGCAAAAGGGCTGAATGTAGTCAAATATGGTGCCGTAGAAGTAAAATATATGGTACGTACAACGATTCTCAGCCTGAAAGAGCTGGTCAGCGGAAAGCTTGGAATGAAAGATCTGAGTGGTCCGGTCGGAATTGTGGATGCAATCGGAACTACGTATGAGGAAAGCAAAAGCGAAGGAACCATGATCCTGTGGATGAATATGCTTAATCTGGCAGTTCTGCTCTCTGCAAACCTTGGAGTTATGAACCTCCTTCCGTTTCCGGCACTGGACGGTGGACGGCTGGTATTCCTTGTCATAGAGGCAATCCGCAGAAAACCGATTAACAGACAGGTGGAGGGCGGCATCCATTTCGCAGGGCTGATGCTGTTGATGGCGCTGATGGTATTTGTTATGTATAATGATATTGTTAAGCTGATCTGAGATAAATGGCAGAAAGGATATTTTTCATAAATAATTACCTCAGGCAGAGCATGAAAAAAGTGAATAATGTAAAAATGTTTGCAGAAAAGACAGATTTTTTCAAAAGAGAAATCTGTCTTTTTTTAGAACTGTTATAGTTGACAGATGTCGGGTTATTATTGTTCACACACTACTATCCTGCGAGGTGTTTTGGCATATTCATGCCAAAATCCCGAGACATGCAAGCCAAAATTCTATTGCCGCAGGCAATCTGGAATGAATTTTGGCTACGTTACTGTGAACGGAGTGAACAGTAATGTCGGATTCTTTCATAATCAAGGTAAAGAATTTTTGACATTGCGAAAAATTATAGTTTGTTATATACTGATTTTTTGGCAGTGTTGAGAATGTGACATCTGTCTGAGTTTGTCTGGAGGAGAGAAAAAAGTTATGCCTATTGGAATAATTATCAATGCATTATCCATAGTTATCGGCGGAATCCTGGGTGCTTTTGTGGGGCACAAATTAAGTCCAAAATTCAAAGAGGATATTACTCTTGTATTCGGGGTATGCTCTATGGGAATGGGAATCAGCACCATCGGTCTGATGGAAAATATGCCGGCGGTTATTTTTTCTGTTGTGATCGGTACGGGAATCGGACTTGCGATTCATCTTGGAGAAAGGATCAATGCCGGTGCCGGTGTTATGCAGCGTGTGATCGGCAAATTTATCAAGAATTCAAATTCAGAGCTTTCTGAGGATGAGTTTATGAATACACTGGTGACGATCATCGTATTATTCTGTGCAAGCGGAACAGGAATCTATGGCTCTATCGTATCCGGAATGAGCGGGGATCATTCAGTGCTGATCTCCAAATCTATTCTGGATTTATTTACAGCAGCTATTTTTGCCTGCAGCCTGGGAATGGTAGTGTGTATGATCGCCATTCCGCAGGTGATTATTTTCCTAATCCTGTTCTTTGCAGCAACGGCGATTTTTCCGCTGACTACGCCGGGCATGATCAATGACTTTAAAGCCTGTGGCGGGTTTCTGATGCTTGCAACCGGTTTTCGTATGGTGAAGCTGAAGAACTTCCCAACTGCGGACATGATACCGGCGATGGTGCTGATCATGCCTATGTCATGCTTCTGGGTGAATTATATATTGCCGTTAGTATCATAAGTTAAGCTGGCAGATTTTCATTTCTGAGTTCAGAAACGGAGATCTGCTTCTTTTTAGGTCAATTACAATCAAAATTATAGATGACTGTAATGGCGCTTATAAAAAACTAACCAATAGTTAATAGAAAATTTCTTCCTGATATTGTATTGTAAATATATAAAAAACTGAGCAAAGTATCAGGTGTACCAAAAGTATTTCCTGATATTTGTCTGAAACTATAACAGCGTATCAGGGAGGAGGAGATTTTTATGAGTATGAAAGAACGATTTGTAAGAAAAAGCAGAAGCTATCTGGCATTTTTTCTTCTGGCGGCATTTGCAGCACTTTTATTTTTCCCAAGGGTAGCATCGGCTGCTGCCAAGCCAACTGCCAAACAGCTTAAAGTAACCTACAGAGGATTCGAATATGACAATGATACAGCAAAGTTATATCTGAAGCTGAGTCTGAAAAATACTTCGAGTTACACGATTACAAAAGTGAAGATGGGATATGAGATACCTATTATGGAGGATGGAACCATAACCCAGACCTTCAGTGTAACGATCAATCCCGGAAAGACAGTGAATAAGACGGTTTATATTGGAAAAATGACTCAGCAGCCATATAAAGCGCCGAAGGTAAAATGCTTATCGTTCTGGTATAAGTCAGCGACACCTAAGCTAAACCAGCTCAAAGTCAGCTACAAGGGATATGAGTACAATCCGAACACAGGAGAGCTGTATATAACTGCCCGTATGCAGAACACTTCCAGTTATACGATTACAAAGGTAACGATGTATTTTGAGATACCACTGGATGAAACTGCAACACCGACCAAAACCTACAATGTAAATATTCCGGCCGGAAAGACAAAAAATTACAGGTTCAAAATTGGAATGATGACAGATGCTCCGGATGGAAAGGTACTGGTGAAATGTAAGAAATTCTGGTATAAGAAATAACAAATGAAATTGTGATATCAGACAGGCAGCCATTGTGAGATACTCTAAACAGTACCGCAATGGCTGCTGTTTTGTTATGCTTAGGAAATTACGTCGGAATTGTTATAATTAGGTATATTTTAGCATAAATAATTCCTGTCTGAAATAAAAATTGCTGTTATTATTTCTGGCTTAGTCGGGCTCGAAGTGGCAGTAACTCCTGCTTTACGTTACAAATGTTTCATGTTATCATTATCTAAAATCAGGGAAGCTGTTTTTCGGGGAATTTTTTAACCGAATGCGGATTGCGAATATCCGTTTGACTTGCAAAATCTGGTAATGAAGGAGGATGAAAAATATGCGGAACAGAAAGAAACTGCCAATTGGAATAGATAGTTTTGAAAAAATAATCCGGCATAATTTTTACTATGTGGATAAAACAGAAATGATAACAGAACTTCTTCATAACTGGGGAGAAGTGAATCTGTTTACACGTCCTCGCCGTTTTGGAAAATCTCTGAATATGAATATGCTGCAGTCATTTCTGGAAATCGGATGTGATAAATCGCTGTTTAATGGACTGAAGGTATCCCGTGAAAAAGAACTGTGTGAAGAATATATGGGAAAGTTTCCGGTAATTTCGCTTACATTGAAGAATGTGGAGGGATTAAATTTTGAGTCAGCCCGGAAATCGCTGAAGAATACTCTGGGAATGGAGGCGTGGAGACTTAGTGCTCTGGCAGAGAGCAGCCGCCTTACAGAGGAAGAAAAAAACTCTTATAAAGCATTGACTGTCGTTGATGATCATGGCGATTTCAAAATGTCTGATGCCACAATGGAGAAGGCGCTGCTTATATTAACTGTATTACTGGAGAAACATTATGGAAAAAAAGCGGTTCTTTTGATTGATGAGTATGATGTGCCATTAGATAAAGCGTTCCAGTATGGATATTATGACGAGATGGTATCTTTGATCAGAAACATGTTTGGAAATGTTTTGAAGACAAATTCGAGCCTGTTTTTTGCAGTACTTACGGGATGCCTGAGAATTGCGAAGGAAAGCATTTTTACAGGATTAAACAATTTTAATGTTTTTTCGATTACGAGTGTACAGTTTGATGAGTTCTTTGGATTTACAGATGATGAGGTCGCAGAAATGCTGAAATATTTTGGGCTTTCTGACTACCATGAAACAATCAGGGAATGGTATGATGGTTATCAGTTTGGAAAGAAAGCAGTGTATTGTCCCTGGGACGTGATCAGTTATTGCAGAAATTTATGTGCAGATCCTGATGCGATACCAGAAGATTTCTGGTCTAATACCAGCAGCAACAGCATTGTGAGTCGTTTTATAGATAAAGCGAATAAACAGACGAGAGATGAAATCGAAAACCTGATTTCGGGAGAAACGGTTATAAAAGAAATAAAACAGGAACTGACATATAATGAACTGGATAAATCCATTGAGAATCTTTGGAGTATACTTTTTACAACAGGGTATTTAACACAACGTGAAAGAATAGACAGCAGAAAGTTACGTCTGGCAATTCCTAACAGAGAAATTAAAGAATTGTTTGAACTTCAGATCAGGGAATGGTTTCAGGAAAAGTCATCTGAGGATGTAAAGAAGCTTGATAAATTATGCATGGCTTTTCCAGATGGAGATGCAGAAACGATAGAAGATTTGTTTAACGACTATTTATGGAATACAATCAGTATTCGGGATACGGCAGTTAAGGGAAGAAAAGAAAATTTTTATCATGGAGTTTTGCTGGGGCTGCTAAGTCATATGGAGAACTGGGCTGTCTGGTCGAATATAGAATCTGGTGAAGGTTATTGTGATATTTTACTGGAAGTTCCGGAGAATCGTGTCGGAGTGGTGATCGAGATGAAATATGCTCAGGAAGACAGAATGGAGGCAGCTTGTACAGAAGCTCTGAAACAGATTGAACAACGTCAGTATGCTGCAAGGTTAAAGAGTGACGGGATGAAGAATATTGTAAATTATGGCATTGCCTGTTATCGGAAACATTGTAAAGTTAAGATTGGGAAAGAAAATTCTTAATCTAAGAAGATATCTTAATAAGAAAACAGCTCTGCTGTTCTGAAATTACAGCTCCTCTCAGTGATTATTATTTGTGATACTGAGGGGAGCTTTTTATATCATAGAAGATTATTCTGCAATGTTTCTGTGATGTAACAGTCTTTTGGACAGGATTCTTTCGTACGTATTCCTTGTTGGAATAATCCATGTGAAAAGAAGAATTGCGAAGGAAATAGGAAACGAACGGGTATAATTTGTGCAAATTGTTGGAAAATTTTTTAAACATACTTTAATATGAACGGAAAAGTCAGGAAAGGAAGAAAAATGAGAAAGAGACTTATCATCGGTATGAGTGGGGCTTCTGGAGCGCCCCTTACAATAGAATTGCTGAAACAACTGTAGCAGTATAAAGAAATAATAGAGACACATCTGATCGTGACAAAAGGTGCGGAAATGACGCTGGAACAGGAGACAGATTATACATTGGAACAGCTATATGCTCTTGCGGACGAGGTATATGATAACTATAACATCGGTGCAGGTCCGGCGAGTGGAAGCTACCGTACGATGGGAATGATCGTGATTCCATGCAGTATGAAAACTCTGGCGGGAATCGTAAGCGGGTACAGTGATAATCTCGTTTTACGGGCAGCAGATATAACCTTGAAAGAACGCCGGAAGAAGATATCATTACCAGAAAATGGGCTGAGCAGATATGGGAACTTGTCAAACAACCGGTGTCTGTGTTGGCAGGAGTATATTATGATAATCTGGAAAAGGAACAGTTGATGGAAGTAATCCGGATATTAGATCAACTGCTCGAAAACTTAGAACAAGAACTGCAATTACGGAAGACAAAATATAGTCAAAACGTATAAGAGAAACATAGAAATACAATGGTGCTATAATTTTTTCAGATAACGAAATCAGGAGTTTATGTCGGACTGGAAAAAGCCTGTGAAAAAGCAATGAACCAGATTCGGGAGCTGCGTTATGATGAACGGCTTCGTAATGAGGACAGAAATGATATTCTGGCATATGGAATTGCTTTTTGTAAGAAGAAATGCAAGGTAGTTGTCGAAAATTTATAAGGAATGAGGTAATCTTAAAAAGATGATATCTGAAAAGGGAAAGGGATAGGTGATATATTCTTGCGCATCAGTTCTTTGCAGGCTGATGCGCATATTTTGTCTGCTTTGCTACAACCCTAACGCAACTCAGCAATCCTGCTGACTGCCACATAGATCTCCTGGATTTTATACCAGGTTGGATAATCTACGATCCCTGTCTGGTCCAGACCGAAAATGCTCTGGAAAATCCTGACGGAATTTTGGGTCTCAGGTCCGTAAATTCCATCTGCGGTAACAACAGGGACAGCAGGATAAGCTTCTGCGATTGTGTTTAACTGTTCCTGAATCTGTCTTACCTTATTTCCGGATGCACCGATATCCAGATCATATCCCGGCCAGGAGGAGGGAATCCCGGAGATTGCTTCCGCCACATTGATATACATATCATTTCCGTAAAAAGTCCGTAGGATTTCAATGGCAGAGTATCCCTGATCGCCCAGTGCCTTGCTTCCCCATTGTGTCATCCAGCCTCTGTTTCGGCATTGTACCTGTTTGCCGTCACAGTACTGGGTAAGGATTGGCTGACGTACATTTGGTCTGGAAAGATAATTCTCAAACAGTTCATCTACAATGCGGTCAATGCTGGCAAAGATATTCCTGCCATAGATCCATTTGTGATCATAGGCAGTGGAGGAAGTGATCGTAAAGTCATAACCTTTGTTCCGGTACCATTCCGTATAAACCCTGTTCAGAGTAAAAGACATGATAGCCAGAATGTTTGCCCGGATGGTGTCGTCGGGCCAGGTGGCATAGATTTCGCTGCTGGCTACATTTTTGATGTAATCTTTGTAGCGTACATAATAATTGCCTGCAGCGGAATCGTTGACAGGCCCATCGTGTACTACTATATATTCAGGGACAACGACCTTGCTTAATACGATTTCGCCGTTTTCGTTTATTGGTTTTATCTCGGCTTCTTCGATTTTGGGAGGATATTCATAGAACAATGTATGCGGAGGAATTACAATTCTCTGGAAAGTTTCGCCGGATTCCATGACATTCAGCGTTGTTGGCTGTCTGGATAAAGTATCTGCCAATACCTGGCTTCCTGCGATTTCTTTTGGTTCAAATCCTTCTGCTTCGATCTGAATGGTATATTCTGAGTAGGGCTGTTGTTCAACCGGTTCCATACTGTATTCCAGAGGTGGAGCCTTAAGTTCGATAACAGGAGTGCGTCCGGAGGAATCTGTTGCCACTTCTTCAATGGTACTGTCGGGTGCTCCTGTGTAGGAGATTCTGACGCGTGCGTTTTCTATGGGACGATTGTTCAGCCGGTCTGATACGGTAACCTGATATTGTCCTGTATCTATATTTTCCTGCTGCATCTGCATATGATAAAAAGCCATACAAGCTCCTGTAGATAATGCTTTCCTGATAAATTATGCAGGGGACCGGAAAATGGTTACCTGAGAAAAGAATTATTGTAGAAAAAAGAATAAAAAAATAAGGCACCATGACTTCTCATAGTTCCTCATTCTTTAAATGCGGAAGATGGGACTTGAACCCACACGAGCGCAATGCTCACAAGATCCTTAGTCTTGCTCGTCTGCCAGTTCCGACACTTCCGCATATCGCATTTCTTTGGGATTCTTTTGCTCTCCCTCGCGACAAGTGATACTATATCAAATGTAAAAGCTAATGTCAACACCTTTTTGAAAAAAATATAAAAAAATTTCAATTTTTTTTTGAAAAAAAGAGGAATTTGAAATTTTATGTAGAATATAATTAATAAGAGGTATTTTGTCAGCTTGTGGAGGTATCGCTTATGAATATCAGAGAAAGCATGGAACAGCGTGAACAAAAGATGCTCAGTCCTTATGCTGCTTTGAGTCTTTGTTCCAGAGGCAGAGAGCGGCAGGAGGAAGAATGCGATGTACGGACTGTCTATCAGAGAGACAGGGACAGGATCCTTCATAGTAAAGCTTTTCGCAGGATGAAGGATAAGACACAGGTTTTTGTGGCGCCCCAGGGTGACCATTACAGGACCAGACTGACACATACTCTTGAGGTATCACAGATTGCCAGAACAATAGCGAAGGCACTGAGACTGAATGAAGATCTTGTAGAAGCGATCGCACTTGGACATGACCTGGGACATACTCCCTTTGGACATGCAGGTGAGAGGGCTCTTGATGCAGTGAATCCGGATGGCTTTGCCCACTATAAACAGAGCGTCAGGGTTGCACAGGTACTGGAGAAGAACGGCGAAGGGTTGAATCTCACATGGGAGGTCCGGGATGGTATCCTGAATCACAGAACCAGTGGGAATCCGTCTACTCTCGAAGGACAGGTAGTAAGACTTTCGGACAAGATCGCCTATATTCATCATGATATGGATGATGCACAGCGGGCGGGGATTATTTCTGAGGATGATATTCCAGTCACGCTTCGGATGCTGCTCGGCTATACAACCAGAGAGCGGCTCAATACATTTGTTCATGATGTGATAGAGAACAGTCTTGAGCAGGATACCATAAAGATGTCAGCAGAGATCTACGAGGCAATGATGGATCTGCGGGCTCTCATGTTTCAGAATGTATATGAGAATCCGGCAGCCCATAAGGAAGAGGAAAAGGTAGTGAAGATGCTGACGGAGTTATATGAATATTATGTCGAACACCCGGAAGCAATGTCAAAAGAATACAGGGAGCTGATCGTGCGTGGAGAGAAGAAGGAACAGGCAGTATGTGACTATCTCTCAGGAATGACAGACCAGTATTCTATAAGGAAATTCCGGGAGATTTACATACCAAAAGCATGGGAAGTCTATTAATCGATCAAGAAGGAGGACGAAGCATGCGTTATTCAGACGATATCATTGAAGAAGTCAGGATGAAGAATGATATTGTAGATGTTGTATCCCAGTATGTGAAGCTGAACAAAAGAGGAAGTACCTATTTTGGACTTTGTCCGTTTCATAATGAGAAAACGCCCTCTTTTTCGGTAACACCGGCGAAGCAGATGTATTACTGCTTCGGATGCGGAGCAGGCGGGAATGTATTTAATTTTGTGATGGAATATGAGAATTATACCTTTGGGGAGGCACTGAAGCATCTGGCAGACAGGGCAGGGGTGCAGCTTCCGAAGATTGAATATTCCGGAGAAGCAAAGAAGAAAGCAGAACGTCGGGCTGCCCTTCTGGAGATCAATAAGCTTGCAGCAGGATATTTCTATTATCAGCTGCGTCGTGAGAGTGGCAGACAGGCACATGAATATCTGACAGGCAGAGGACTCAGTGAGGAGACGATCAGGAAGTTTGGCCTGGGATATTCGGATAAGTACAGTGACGATCTGTACAAATATCTGAAGTCAAAGAATTACAGTGACGAACTGCTGCGGGATTCCGGCCTGTTCAATGTGGATGAACGCAGGGGAATGTATGACAAGTTCTGGAACAGGGTTATTTTCCCGATCATGGATGTGAATAACCGCGTGATCGGATTTGGAGGCAGAGTGATGGGTGACGGAAAGCCGAAGTACCTGAACTCGCCGGAGACTACGATCTTTGATAAAAGCCGGAATCTGTACGGGCTGAATGTTGCAAGAACCACGAGAAAAAATTATTTGATCCTGTGTGAAGGATATATGGATGTGATATCCATGCATCAGGCAGGGTTTACCAATGCGGTGGCATCGCTGGGAACGGCACTTACTTCCGGACATGCAAGTCTGCTGAAGCGTTACACCCAGGAGGTATTGCTTCTGTATGACAGTGATGATGCAGGCGTGAGGGCTGCCCTTCGTGCCATTCCGATCCTGAGGGAAGCAGGTGTTTCTTCGAGGGTGGTAAATCTTAAGCCACATAAAGATCCGGATGAATTTATCAAGGCACTTGGAGCGGAAGAGTTTGAAAAACGTCTGGAGCAGGCTATGGACAGCTTTATGTTCCGCGTACATATGGCAGAGCGGGAATTTCCAATGGAGGAACCCCAGGGACAGAACCGTTTCTTTGAGCGGTGTGCGCAGATGCTTCTGGAGCTTTCCGATGAACTGGAGAGAAATCTTTATATAGAAGCAATCGTAAAGGATTACAGAAGCAGTGGGATTAGTGTGGAGAATCTGAAAAAGAGAGTCGGAGCTCTTGCAATGAAGGGAACTCCGGCAGAGCAGAGAATTCAGCCTAAACCTGTGGGAGCAGGTCAGCAAAAGAAGAAGGAGAGTGCAGCAGAGAAAGCACAGAAGCTGATGCTTACCTGGCTGGTAACTTATCCGGGCATATTTGACACAGTGGAAAAATATATCCAGCCTTCAGATTTCGTGGTTCCTCTGTACAGGCAGGTGGCAGAGATGCTTTACCAGCAGCACAGGGATGGCGATGTGAATCCTGCAAGGCTGATGAATGCTTTCATTGACAGTGAAGAGCAGAGAGAGGTTTCATCTCTTTTTAATGCAACGATCCATCTGGAGACTCCGGAGGAACAGAACCGGGCTTTCTCGGATGCTGTGATCAGGATTAAGGATGAGAGTCTGAAAGAGAGAAACAGAACCTGGGATCCCACAGATATACAGGGACTGCAGGAACTTGTAAAAGCAAAGAAAGAACTGGAAGAGCTTGGAAGAAAGCGGCAGCAGCTGCATATTTCTTTTGAATAAGGATAAAATATAAACACTATATGGAGGTATAGAGCACATATGGAAATGAATATGGGTAAATTCAGTGAAAAACTGGTAGAACTTCTGGAGCTTGCCAAAAAGAAAAAGAATGTACTGGAATACCAGGAAATCAATGACTTCTTTAAGGACCAGCCACTGGGAGTTGAACAGATGGAGAAAGTATTTGACTTTCTGGAAGCCAGTGGAGTGGATGTGCTTAGGATTACAGACAGTAATGCAGATGATATGATCCTGGATGATGACGATGCAGACATTGATAAGCTGGATGAAGAAGAGATTGAGCTTGACAAGATCGATCTTTCTGTTCCTGAAGGTGTAAGCATCGAGGATCCGGTACGTATGTATCTGAAGGAAATTGGTAAGGTTCCGCTTCTTTCAGCAGAAGAGGAAATCGAACTTGCAAAGAGAATGGAGAATGGGGATGAGGCTGCCAAGAAACGTCTGGCAGAAGCAAACCTTCGTCTTGTTGTCAGCATTGCAAAGAGATATGTGGGACGTGGAATGCTTTTCCTTGACCTGATCCAGGAAGGTAACTTAGGTCTGATCAAAGCGGTTGAGAAATTTGATTACCGCAAGGGTTATAAATTCAGTACCTATGCTACATGGTGGATCCGTCAGGCGATCACCAGAGCAATCGCAGACCAGGCACGTACCATCCGTATTCCGGTGCATATGGTTGAGACTATTAACAAACTGATCCGCGTTTCCCGTCAGTTACTGCAGGAGCTTGGACGTGAACCTACGCCGGAAGAAATTGCAAAAGAGATGGATATGTCTGTAGAGCGTGTACGTGAGATCCTTAAGATCTCCCAGGAGCCTGTATCTCTGGAGACACCTATCGGTGAGGAAGAGGACAGCCACCTTGGAGACTTTATTCAGGATGACAATGTACCTGTACCTGCAGATGCAGCAGCATTTACTTTGCTGAAAGAGCAGCTGGTAGAGGTTCTGAGCACATTGACAGACAGAGAGCAGAAAGTATTGCGCCTGCGTTTTGGCCTGGACGATGGACGTGCCAGAACTCTGGAGGAAGTTGGTAAGGAATTTAATGTAACAAGAGAACGTATCCGTCAGATTGAGGCAAAGGCGCTCCGCAAGCTTCGTCATCCGAGCCGCAGCCGTAAACTGAAGGATTATCTGGACTAAGGAGCCTGTTATGCAGCTTTCATTACGTTTGTCTGCAATAGCAGGCCTGGTGACCAGGGGAAACAGACTTGTGGATGTGGGATGCGATCATGGATACCTGCCGGTTTCGCTTTATCTGGATGGAAAGATTCCGGGTGCGATTGCCATGGATGTAAGAAAAGGCCCGTTGTCCAGAGCGCAGGAACATATTTCTCAGTATGGACTGGACGCATACATAGAAACCCGGCTTTCAGACGGACTTGAGGCTTTGAAACCGGGAGAGGGCGACACTCTTGTGATCGCAGGAATGGGCGGCCCTCTCATGGAGAGGATTCTTACTGACGGGGCAGAGGTCAGGGAGAGCTTTCGGGAAATGATCCTGCAGCCTCAGTCAGATATCCCCCATTTTCGCAGATTTGTCAGAAAAATCGGCTGGCAGATCACAGAGGAGGAGATGGTTCTGGAGGATGGCAAGTTTTATCCTATGATGAAGGTAATTCATGGAGAAAAGATGCATATTTCAGAAGATACTCCTTATACTTTAGATGAGTGGTTTGGAGGAATGCTTCTGGAAAGAAAGCATCCTGTTCTGCGGGAGTATCTGGAAAGAGAGCTTCGCATCCGCAATGAGATTCTTGACAGATTAAAGAATGCGCCCAATGCAGAGAAGCGTGCGGGCGAGATAGAGGAGGAAAAGCAGGCAGTTATTGCTGCTTTAGAGGAATATGAAGGCATATGAACTGACCTCCTGGCTGGAGAAGAAGTACCCGTCAGATGCAGCAGAGGACTGGGATAACGTAGGACTTCTCGCAGGAGATGATACAAATGAGATCAGCCACGTGTTTCTGGCTCTGGATCTGACAGAGGAAACACTGGCTGAGGCCATAGAGGATGGGGCAGATATGATCATTACCCATCATCCCATGATCTTTTCCGGAATTAAGAAGATCAATAATCACAGCTTTACAGGAAGAAAGATCCTTACGCTGATACAGAAAGGAATTGTTTATTATGCGATGCATACCAATTATGATGTGCTGGGTATGGCAGATCTGAGTGCAGACTATACGAAGATGCATGATACCACAGTCCTTTCCGTAACTGAAGAGAGAGAGGGAGAAGTACAGGGTTTTGGCAGAGTTGGGAAACTTCCCCGGGAAATGACGCTGAGAGAGTATGCACAGCTTGTCAAAGAGTCTCTGAAGTTAAATGATGTAAAGGTTTATGGGAATCTGGACAGCATGGTAAAATGTGCTGCTGTATGTACAGGATCAGGCAAGAGCATGATCAAGGATGTCATTAAGGCCGGTGCGGATGTGTATGTGACCGGTGATATCGACCACCATACAGGAATTGATACGGTTGCGCAGGGACTGGCGCTGATCGACGCCGGACACTATGGAACAGAATATATTTTTATGGATGCAATGAAAAAAGAACTGACACAGGCATTTCCGGAACTGAAAATCTCCTGTGCAGAGGTAAAGAGCCCGTACACGATTCTGTGATACGGGTTCTTACCATATAATAATGAAATTATAAATGAAAATTGGCTGATCTGCCTGTTGGCAGCGGAGCCGATGTTACTGTTCATACACCACTATCCCGCGAGGTGTTTTGGTATGAATATGCCAAAATCCCGAGACATACAAGCCAAAATTCTATTGCCGCAGGCAATCTGGAATGAATTTTGGCTACGTTACTGAGAACGGAGTGAACAGTAACAATCTGATAACTGTATTTACTTGTCGGTATAGCAGAAATGGAGGCAGGATTTATGGGACAGAAAATGTATAACGTTACGATACAGGGAATAACAAAACAATATCCTGAGAAGATTCCTTACAGTGAGATTGTAAAGGAATACGAAGGAAGTACGGATGCACCTGTAATGCTGGTGATCGTAAATGGCAGGCTGAGAGAACTGCATAAGCATCTCAAGGCAGACTGTGAGATTGAATTTGTGACATCCAAAGATCCGATCGGACACAAAACTTATTGCAGAAGTGCAAGTCTGATTCTTCTGAAAGCAATTTATGATGTGGCAGGGCAGGAAAATATAGACAGTGTAATGATCCATTATTCTGTAGGCAGCGGCTATTATTTTACAATGAAAGGACCTATGGCGCTGGATCAGGAATTTATTGATAAGGTAAAGGCGCAGATGCACAGGATCGTGGACGAGAATCTTCCCATTGTAAAGCGAAGCGTAAGCACTAGTGAGGCAGTTGCACTTTTTCATAAGCATCATATGTATGACAAAGAGAAGCTGTTTAATTACCGCAGAAGCTCTGCGGTGAATCTTTACAGTATTGGAAGTTTTGAGGATTATTTCTACGGTTTTATGGCGAACCATACGGGATATATTAAGACGTTTGATCTGTTTTTGTATGAGGGTGGTTTCGTACTGCAGCTTCCGACTCAGAATGAACCGGACCGGATACCTGAATTTAAACCGAGGGAGAAGATTTTTCGTGTGCAGAAGGAATCTCAGGAATGGGGAGATAAACTGGATATTGCGACAGTTGGTGATCTGAATGAAAAGGTTACCAGAGGCGGTATCCAGGATATTTTGCTGATCCAGGAAGCTATGCAGGAGGCAAAGATTTCGGAAATCGCATCTGAGATTGCCGCAGCCGGAAACAAGAAGTTTGTTATGATCGCAGGTCCGTCTTCTTCCGGAAAGACTACGTTTTCACACAGGCTGTCTATTCAGCTGGCTGCCCATGGAATGAAACCGCATCCGATCGCAGTGGATAATTATTTCATTGACAGGCACCTGACTCCTGTAGATGAGTTTGGGGAAAAGAATTTTGAGTGTCTGGAAGCGATTGATGTGGAGCAGTTTAATAAAGATATGCTTGAGCTTTTGGAAGGAAAAAGGGTAGAGATGCCGGTTTTCAATTTCAAAACAGGAACCAGAGAATATAAAGGTGATTTTCTGCAGCTGGATAAAGACGATATTCTGGTGATCGAGGGAATTCATGGATTGAATGACAGGCTCAGCTATGCGCTGCCAAAGGAGAGCAAATTTAAGATTTATCTCAGCGCTCTGACTCAGCTGAATATTGATGAACATAACAGGATTCCTACTACGGATGGCCGTCTGATTCGCAGAATTGTAAGAGATGCCCGCACCAGAGGGACTTCCGCAAAAGAGACAATTGCAAGATGGCCGTCTGTGCGCAGAGGTGAAGAACAGAATATCTTTCCGTTCCAGGAGGATGCAGATGTAATGTTTAATTCTGCGCTGATCTATGAACTGGCATGTCTGAAAGTATATGCGGAACCGCTTTTGTTTGGGATTGCCAAGGACGAACCAGAGTATACAGAGGCGAAGAGGCTGCTGAAGTTCTTTGAATATTTTGTTCCGGTGCCAAGCGAGGCAGTACCGAATAATTCGATTTTAAGAGAATTTATCGGTGGAAGCTGCTTTAATGTGTAAAATACTAGTACAGCGTTTCGTAAATAACTATACCAATCGCGTAGGATGCGGATTCGAGTGTGCTGGTATAAAAACGCAGGCGTAGCGGGCTACGCTGAGGCTTTTAGACCTGTGCAATCGGATTCGCAGACAAGTGAGTGGTATAGTTATTTCGAAAACGATGTACTAGAATGAAAGTTACTGTTCACACGCCACTATCCCGCGAGGTGTTTTGGCATGAATATGCCAAAATCCCGAGACATACAAGCCAAAATTCCATTGCCGCAGGCAATTTGAAATGAATTTTGGCAACGTTACTGAGAACGGAGTGAACAGTAATGAATGAAATTTCTTTACAAGTGCAAAAAAACGTGCTAGAATAGCACTTGCGCAACCAGGCCAGGTAATCGCGGCTGAACAGACGAAAGGGTTCAGACGAGGAAAGTCCGGGCTTCGCAGGGCAGGATGCCGGATAACGTCCGGTGGAGGTGACTCCCAGACCAGTGCAACAGAAATAAACCGCCTCACTTGCTGAGGTAAGGGTGGAAAGGCAGTGTAAGAGACTACCGCCGTCCTGGTAACAGGCCGGGCACATGTAAACTCCATTCGAAGCAAGACCGAATAGAAAGCGATACGGCTGCCCGTCGTGCTTTCAGGTGGGTCGCTTGAGCCTTATGGCAACGTAAGGCCTAGACAGATGATTACCCAATGACATAACCCGGCTTATCGGTCTGATTGCGTACAAAAAAACAGAACGGATTTCTTCCGTTCTGTTTTTTTGATATTTGTTTTATTATTTATTGCGTTTACCTGTATATTTCTCTTCGCAGTATTTACATCTGTAAACTTCTTTCTCTTTATCTGCAAGAACAAAGATCTGGTCGAGTCCCTGTTCAATGGAAGTGATGCAGCGTGGATTCTTGCATTTGATCACGTTGACAACCTGATTCGGAAGTTTCAGTTCTTTTTTGGCAACGATCTTCTCGTCCTTGATTACGTTTACAGTAATGTTATGATCGATAAAGCCGAGAATGTCAAGATCAAGATTCTCAACCGGGCATTCAACCTTGATGATATCTTTCTTACCCATTTTGTTGCTGCGCGCGTTCTTGATGATGGCAACGGTGCAGTCAAGTTTATCAAGCTTCAGATCATGATAGATAGTCATGGCCTTGCCTGCTTTGATATGGTCTAATACATAACCTTCGCGAAGTGCTCCAACATTTAACATGGTAATTTTACCTCCAGTAATGTGAGAATCAGGGCCATACGTACATATACACCGTACTGTGCCTGTTTGAAATAAGCTGCTCTCGGGTCTGCATCCACCTCTGTTGAGATTTCATTTACACGTGGAAGCGGATGAAGAATGTACATGTCTTTTTTTGCAAGTTCCATTTTCTGTTTGTCCAGAATGTAGAAATCCTTCATGCGGACATAGTCTTCTTCGTTGAAGAAACGTTCTTTCTGTACACGTGTCATGTAGAGGATATCAAGATCCGGTAAGGCATCTTCCAGTCTCTCTACTTCCTGAAATTCGATATTGTTCTTTTTCAGAACATCCTCGCGGATATAGCTTGGGATGCGAAGCTCTTCCGGTGAGATCAGAATGAATTTTACATTTGTGTAACGTACAAGTGCTTCGATCAGGGAGTGAACTGTACGTCCGAATTTCAGGTCGCCGCACAGACCAATGGTCAGATTGTCCAGACGTCCTTTCAGGGAACGGATGGTAAGTAAGTCGGTTAATGTCTGGGTAGGATGTTGATGACCACCGTCGCCGGCGTTGATAACAGGAATAGAAGAAGCCATAGAAGCTACTAACGGAGCACCTTCTTTCGGGTGACGCATAGCACAGATGTCAGCGTAACAGGATACAACGCGGATTGTATCGGCAACACTTTCACCCTTTGAAGCGGAACTGGAATCAGCTGATGAAAAACCAAGAACTTTACCGCCAAGGTTCATCATAGCAGCTTCAAAGCTGAGACGGGTACGGGTGCTTGGCTCATAGAATAAAGTTGCAAGTCTCTTGTCGTCACAGACATGTGCGTATTTATCAGGGTGTTTCTCAATATCGCTGGCCAAGTCAAGAAGAGTATTTAACTCATCAACAGACAGATCCAGCGGACTCATTAAGTGTCTCATTTCATACCTCCATATTTTACTGGTTCAGGAATTTTTATTTAATCCTTCATAACATCATATAATAATCAGGTGCTTTTTTCAAGAGAGTTTTCCAAGTATTTTCTCAAAAAAAAGTCCGGCTCCGAACCAGAGGGGAGCGTAGTCCGGTCTTATCAGTCCCCGGTAATTCAGGGGAGTGTTGCTGTAGTCCCAGGGACACATATGAAAACAGCGCAAAAGAGCACCGCTGATAAATTCCACGAAGAAAAATCCGACAGTATAAATGCAGCCGCGGACAAAAAGCGGGACAGCAGAAAGTTTACCGGAGAGCGGGCGGATGATGGCACCGCATCCGTAAATGGGAAACATTAAAAGGGAAGTTTTTCCTGTCATGGTAAGTTCTCCTGAAAGGATGGAATGCAGTCCGGTCCAGAGGATTTCCATGCACCAGCCCGTCAGACCGCAGAGAATGAAAGCTTTTTTCATAGGTAACGCTCCTGTATAAATTTCTATGATTCTAGTATTGCCTGCCTTGAAAAAAACATACACGTAGGATATAATGAGAACACGTTATTACACTATAGCAATGAGGTGCCTTATGCGCAAAAGGAACGTGTGGAGGGGATCTCATGGAAATAAGAGGAGTTTATTATGAATTATCAGGAAAGCCGGGAGTACATAGACAAAATCACCCGGGAAATTCCCAGTGTCCTGGGACTGGAGCATATGCGTGAGCTGATGAAACGTCTTGGAAATCCACAGGATGATCTGAAATATGTGCATGTAGCCGGTACCAATGGCAAGGGTTCTGTCATTGCTTTTTTGTATTCTGCTTTATCAGGTGCGAGATATCGCATTGGAAGATATGTTTCGCCTACCCTGTATTCTTACAGAGGCAGGATGGAAGTTTCGGGAAGCAGGATCAGCAGAGAGGACTTTGCTGCTTATATTACACAGGTGTCTGATGTTATTGCTGCTATGACAAAGGATGGTTATCCCCATCCCACTGCATTTGAAATAGAGACTGCGGTGGCATTTCTGTTCTTTAAAAAAGAGAATTGTGATCTCGTTTTGCTGGAAGTGGGAATGGGCGGAAATCTGGACGCCACAAATATTATTAAGAATACGCTGCTGGCAGTGCTGGTATCGATCAGTATGGATCATATGTCTTTTCTTGGAAATACTCTGGCACAGATCGCAGAGAAGAAAGCCGGGATCATCAAAGACGGCTGCAGAGTGGTGACTGCCAGACAGAAGCCGGAAGCAATGCAGGTGATCGAGAGAATCAGCAGAGAACATGGTGCAAAATGTACCATAGCAGATGCTTCTGAGGCAGAGATGTTAAAGGAAAGCTGCCTTGGACAGACAATCCGGTACAGGGGTGAAGAGTATGAGATTCCGCTGGCAGGTGTTTATCAGAAGGAAAATGCAGTAGTTGCGCTGAATGCTTTAAAAGTATTGGATGAGCTGGGCTTTCCCACTGCTGCGGAGCAGAAAAAAGAAGGGCTTCGCACAGTAAACTGGAACGGACGGTTTACAGTTATCTGTAAAAAACCGCTGTTTGTGGTAGACGGGGCTCATAATCCTGCTGCTGCGGATATGATGGCAGCTTCAATAGAGCATTATTTTAAGGGAAAACGGATCATCTATATTATGGGAGTGTTTGCAGATAAGGATTACAGAAGTGTGATTCAGAAAACTGCGCACTTTGCAGACCGGATACTTACGATCCAGACTCCGAATAATATAAGGGCGCTGCCTGCCGGAGAGCTGGCGAAGACTGTCAGTGAATACAATCCCAATGTACAGGCAATGGATACGATTAAAGATGCAGTGGAGGAGGCTTTTTCACTTGCCGGGGAACAGGATGTGATCATTGCCTTTGGCTCTCTTTCCTTTATCGGAGAGATGACTGACATTGTAGAGAATTTGTGAAAGTAAAAAGGTACAACATAAATGATAGATTTACAGGAATGCAGAAATGAAATAGATAAGATCGACAGCGATATCATACGTCTTTTTGAACAGAGAATGAAGGTGTGTGAGGATGTTGCAGAATATAAGATACGAACAGGAAAGAAGGTTCTGGATCCGGAAAGAGAGAGACAGAAGCTGGAGGTCCTGAGAGGTAAGGCACATGGAGAATTTAATCAGCTTGGTGCGCAGGAGCTTTTTCAGCAGATCATGGCGATCAGCCGTAAGAGACAGTATCAGCTTCTCACAGAGCATGGAATCGAGGATGATGAGAAACTGGAAATGGTAGATGCACTTCCGTTGAAAGATGTAAGAGTTGTCTTTCAGGGTGTGGAAGGTGCATACAGTTATGCTGCAATGAGGGAATATTTCCAGGACGATATTGAGAGCTTTCATGTAAAAACCTGGCGCGATGCAATGGAAGCAGTTGTGGAGGGAAGAGCAGACTATGCGGTACTTCCCATTGAGAATACAACTGCCGGTATTGTTGCTGATATTTATGATCTTCTTACAGAGTATGAGCTTAGCATTGTAGGAGAACAGATCATCCGTCCGGAGCATGTACTTCTGGGACTGCCGGATGCTGAACTGGAGGATATCAGACAGGTATGTTCTCATCCTCAGGCACTTTCCCAGTGTGGAAAATATCTGGAATCTCATCCGGACTGGAAGAAGAAAGAGATGGAAAATACTGCCGGTTCTGCCAAGAAGATAAAAGAAGACAATGACAAGACGCAGGCAGCTATTGCCAGCAGACAGGCAGGAGAGCTTTACGGACTGAAGATCCTGGCTGAGAATATCTGCTATAACGGACAGAATGCCACACGTTTTGTGATCGTGAGTAAGAAACCGATCTATGTGAAGGATGCACATAAGATCAGTATTTTCTTTGAACTGCATCATGAGAGCGGAACTCTTTACAATATGTTGTCTCACATTATTTATAATGGACTGAATATGACGAAGATTGAATCCCGCCCGATCACAGGGAAGAACTGGCAGTACCGTTTTTTTGTTGATTTCGAGGGAAATTTAAAGGACAGTGCAGTGAAGAATGCCCTGAGAGGAATTGAGGCAGAAGCTGACAGAATGAGAATTTTGGGAAATTATTAAAAATCATTTCCATAATGCCAGAGCGTGTTTGAAAAATCATTTCCACAATCTGCACGTCCCACTTTGCGGTATATTTTGCGTAAAGCATTTTTCAAACACACTCTGGTACATCGTTTTCGAAATAATTATACCACTCACAGCAGAACAATAAGATAAAACAACAAGGTAAGAAGGAAGTAATAAAAATGGCTAGATTAAATGAATGCATCTTATACCGTGACTTTGAACATGGAGAAATCCTTGATAAAATGGCAGAACTGATGAATGCCTGGGAACAGAAAGCACCTGATCTGAAAGAAAAGGAAGGGCTGTTCTTTGAGTGTGCCAACGGACTGGTGGAAACTGCCGGCGCTTATGGCTTTTCCGGAAATTTATGGCACTGTTATCTGACATTTCTTCTGGTAAATAATGAAAATGCATTCAGTACAGCCTGTGAGATCAGAGGGGCTGTCAACGGAAGTATTAATGAACTGGCACTGAATGATTTCGGTGTGTTTAAAGAACTGTATGACTTTGACCTGACTGTACTGGATGAGGCATTTGGAATTTCCTGCTGTAAGGTTCTCGGTGATTATACCAACACCGGAAGTAACAGCAAGATGTTTAATTCCCGTATCAGAGACCGTATCTGTAATCTGAGCAAAACGCTGGCAGCAGCGGAGTCCACAGAGGAATTCATGAAGGATATGGTACAGTTTTATAAGGATTTTGGTGTGGGTAAGCTGGGATTACATAAGGCCTTTCGTGTAGGCCATGATGAGAATGATAATGTGGAGATCCAGCCGATCACAAGGATCGCTCATGTGAAACTGGAAGACCTAGTCGGATATGAAATCCCGAAGCAGAAACTGATCGAGAATACAGAAGCTTTCGTAAGAGGCAGAAAGGCAAACAACTGTCTGCTTTTTGGTGATGCGGGTACAGGTAAATCCTCAAGTATCAAGGGAATCCTGAACCGTTATTATGATGAGGGACTTCGTATTATCGAGGTGTATAAGCATCAGTTTCAGGATCTGAATGATGTGATCGCCCAGATCAAGAACAGAAACTATAAATTCATTATCTATATGGATGATCTGTCATTCGAGGAATTTGAAATCGAATATAAATATCTGAAGGCAGTGATCGAGGGTGGTCTGGAGAAGAAGCCGGACAATATCCTGATCTATGCAACAAGTAACAGAAGACATCTGGTAAGAGAGAAATCCAGTGACAAGCTGGAGATCATGGATGATGACGATCTGCATTCCTCCGATACAGTGCAGGAGAAGCTTTCACTGGTTTATCGTTTTGGTGTCCGTATTTATTATGGTGCACCGAGCAAAAAAGAATTCCAGACAATTGTGAAAGCTCTCGCAGAGAGAAACGGAATTACCATGCCGGAGGACGAATTGCTTCTGGAAGCAAATAAGTGGGAGCTTTCCCATGGAGGACTTACAGGACGAACTGCACAGCAGTTTATCGACCATCTGCTGGGTGTGGAGAAGGAATAAAAAAGCAAATAGATGAATGGTAAAGGGGGAACGCATATGGCAGTCATGACATTTGCAGCCATTGATATCGGATCTTATGAAGTCAGCATGAAGATCTTTGAGATGTCAAAAAGAATTGGTTTTCGTGAACTGAATGATGTCAGATACAGTCTGGAAATCGGAAAGGGTGTCTATTCTGACGGAAAGATTGACTCAGAAATGCTGAATGTTTTATGTGAGGTGCTGAATGACTTTAAGAGGCTGATGCAGGACTTTGGGGTGGAAGAGTATCGTGTCTGCGGCACCAGTGCATTCAGGGAACTTGTGAATCCGCTGCTGATCATTGAACAGATCTATCAGCGTACAGGAATGAAAATAGAAATATTAAGCAGTGCAGAACAGCATTTCCTTGGGTACAAATCAATTGCTGCCATAGAAAAGGGATTCAAAAAGATGATCCAGAAAGGCACCGCGATCCTGGATGTGGGCGGCGGCAGCCTTCAGGTTTCACTCTTTGACAAGGATGCCCTGGTCACTACCCAGGGACTTAAAATGGGAAGTTTAAGAATCCGCCAGCGTCTGCAGGAACTGGAGAAAACAACCATTCATTATGACAAGCTGGTTGAGGAATTTATCCGAAATGACCTGATGAGCTTTCAGCGTCTGTATCTGAAGGATAAGGAGATCAGGAATGTGATCCTGATGGGAGATTTTATTACAGATATGATCTTCCAGGAGGAAATGGAAGACAGGATCATTACAAGGGAAGAATTTATGAAACGCTATGAGGATACAGTTGGAAAATCTGTTGACCTGCTGGCACAGGAGATGGAGATTGATCCGGAATATGCATCCCTTGTTGTGCCGACCATGGTAGTGTGCAGAAATTTTATTGATATTTTCAATGCAGAGTCTCTCTGGGCACCAGGTGTTTCCCTGCTGGATGGAATTGCCTATGATTTTGCAGAGAAGAAAAAATTTCTCAAAAGTGTCCACAATTTTGAGAATGACATTCTGGTTACATCAAAGAACATTGCAAAACGCTATTCCAGCAGTAAGAGCCATATCCAGGGAACTATGAATCTTTGCCTGAATATCTTTGACAGTATGAAGAAAGTTCATGGTATGGGAGCAAGAGAACGTCTGTTATTGCAGATTGCGGCACTGCTTCATGACTGTGGCAAATATATCAGTATGGAAAAGGTTTCCGAGTGTTCCTATCAGATCATTATGTCTACAGATATCATTGGGCTGTCCTTTCTGGAACGCCAGATGATCGCATGTGCGGTCAGATTCAATAATTCTGCGTTTGTTTATTATGATGAACTTTACAGTATGGGAATCGCTATTGACAGAGAGAGCTATATCAAGGTGGCAAAGATGACTGCAATCCTTCGCCTGGCAAATGCCATGGACAGAAGTCATTATCAGAAAGTAAAAGGAATCAAAGCAGTGCTCAAAGACAGAGAACTGCAGATGATCGTGGATTCTGCACAGGACATTTCCCTGGAACTGGGACTGCTGAAAGATAAAGAGGCATTTTTTGAAGAAGTATTTGGCATTCGTCTGGTTCTCAGACGCAAGGGCAGAGCGTAAAGGAGGATGAACTTATGGACTTTGAAAAATTTGAAAAGAAAGAATATTTCGTGAATCGCGAGCTGAGCTGGCTCAAATTTGATGAGCGTGTTCTGAGTGAAGCAAGAGATAAAAATCTTCCTTTGTTTGACAGACTGAAGTTCTTAAGCATTACTGCATCCAATCTGGATGAATTCTTTATGGTGCGTGTGGCGTCTCTTAAGGATCAGGTACATGCAGGATATCATAAAACAGACATTGCAGGAATGACAGCCAAGGAGCAGTTAAAAGAAATCAGTGTCCGTACCCATGAACTGGTTCATGTACAGTATAATACACTGAACCGTTCTCTGATCCCTGCGCTTGAGAAAGCCGGAATGCACCTGGTGGCAGCCCATGAGAATCTTACAGAAGCACAGAGTGTATTTGTAGACAGATACTTTGAGGATAATGTATATCCGGTACTTACACCGATGGCGATGGATTCTTCCAGACCGTTTCCGTTGATCAGAAACAAGACATTAAATATCGGTGCTCTGATCTCCAAGAAGGAGAAGAGTGATAAACTCAACAAAAAGGATAAAACAGGAGAACTTCTGTTTGCTACAGTGCAGGTTCCGTCTGTGCTTCCAAGGGTGGTGCAGATTCCGTCAAAGAAGGATGGAGATACCACAGTGATCCTGCTGGAAGAGATTATTGAAAGAAATATTGACAAACTTTTCCTGAGTTATGATGTGATATGTGCCCATCCTTACCGTATTATGCGTAATGCGGATCTTACTATTGATGAAGATGAGGCAGAGGATCTGCTGGTGGAGATCCAGCGTCAGTTAAAGAAACGTCAGTGGGGTGAGGTTATCCGTCTGGAAGTAGAGGATAAGATGGATGAACGTCTGCTGAAGATCCTGAAGACGGAATTTGATATCAAAGAGGCAGATATTTTTGAGATAAACGGACCTCTGGATCTTACCATGCTTATGAAAGTATATGGCACAGATGGTTTTGACGCTTATAAGACACCGAGGTATCAGCCGGCACCTGTACCGGAATTTCAGAATGAGAAGGATATTTTTCAGGTGATACGTGAGGGCGATGTATTTCTGCATCATCCTTATATGAGTTTCAATCCTGTTGTAAATTTCGTGCGTCAGTCAGCAAAGGATCCGGATGTTCTGGCTATTAAACAGACTCTGTATCGTGTCAGCGGCAATTCACCGATCATTGCTGCTCTTGCACAGGCAGCAGAGAATGGCAAGCAGGTTTCCGTACTGGTAGAGCTGAAAGCCCGTTTTGATGAAGAGAATAATATTGTATGGGCGAAGAAACTGGAGAAAGCAGGATGTCATGTAATCTATGGGCTGGTAGGCCTTAAGACACACAGTAAGATCACACTGGTTGTGCGCAGGGAAGAGACAGGAATTCGCCGTTATGTGCATCTGGCAACCGGAAACTACAATGATTCCACTGCAAAACTCTATACAGACTGTGGTATCTTTACCTGCGATGAACGTTTCGGTGAAGATGCAACAGCAGTATTTAACATGCTTTCCGGATATTCTGAACCGAAGAGCTGGAATAAGCTGATCGTAGCACCAATCTGGATGAAAGACAGATTCTTAAGCCTGATCGAACGTGAGGCAGAGAATGCGAAGAAAGGACTTCCGGCGTTGATCCGCGCAAAGATGAATTCTCTCTGTGATCCGAAGATTATTGCAGGATTGTATTATGCATCTTCCTGCGGAGTTCAGGTGGAGCTTCTGGTAAGGGGTATCTGTTGTCTGAAAGTAGGAGTGCCGGGAATCAGTGAGAATATTCATGTCCGTTCTATTGTAGGAGAATTTTTGGAGCATAGCCGTATTTTCTATTTTGAAAACGGCGGAAATCCGGAAATCTATATGGGAAGTGCGGACTGGATGCCGCGTAACCTTGACCGCAGGGTAGAGATTGTTTTCCCTGTGGAAGATGAGAAGATTAAGAAAGAGCTGGAGCATGTACTTGATCTGGAGTTTAAGGATAATGTAAAAGCTCATATCCTGCAGCCGGATGGAACTTATGTGAAGCCGGATAAACGAGGCAAAGCCCAGATTAACTCTCAGATGGAATTCTGTATTGAGGCAACTGAGAAAGCAGCACTTCATAAACACGAAGAAAAGAAATCCCGCGTATTCATTCCGGCAGAGCCTGCGGAGGATATAGAGGAATAAGAAACAGTCAGAAACAGAAATAAATAACTGGGAAATGCCATGGAAAGCGGTGGAGCTGCCATGGCATTTCTTCTCTGGGACAAAAAATACCCCTTTTTTGTGGTAAAAGCCGCGTAAATACACAATGTCATTAACTTTAGCAAAAAGCAGAAATCGTAAGTATTTATAAAACTATGA
>NZ_JAJCGT010000026.1:0-48681 GCF_020553185.1 Blautia sp. MSK18_10
AGGGAAATAAAACATGCGTTTTGTGCAATTTTTATTTTTCAGACACGCTCTAGAGTGTGTCTGAAAAAGGCTTTCTGCAAGATGTGCGTCACAATTTATGGGATATTTTGCCCGGATGAGGGCGCCGTAGCGGGCTACGGCAACTGAATTCGGGTGAAATATCCCGCAAAGTGGGGCGTGCAGATTGCGGGAATGATTTTTCAGACACGCTCTAAGACTATCATGAAATTTTGTATCAATATCATCACAATTTTCCCAATATTAATACAATATTTTATTGAAGCAATATTTCACATAAGAAAGGAACTAAACTCATGAGTGACTTTAAAGTCGAGACTAAATGTCTCCATTCCGGTTACACTCCGTCTAAGGGTGAACCATGCGCACTCCCGATTTATCAGAGTACCACTTATAAATATGATACTACTGATGAAATGGGACAGCTCTTCGATCTTAAGGCAGAAGGATACTTCTATACCCGTCTGCAGAACCCCACAAATGATGCTGTAGCAGCAAAAATTGCAGATCTGGAGGGTGGTGTTGCCGCTATCCTTACCTCTTCCGGACAGGCTGCCAACTTCTATGCAGTCTTCAATATCTGCGAAGCAGGTGATCATGTTGTGGCGGCTTCTACTATTTACGGAGGAACCTTTAACCTCCTGGCTGTTACCTTCAAAAAGCTTGGCATTGACTGCACTTTCGTTGACACCGATGCTAGCCCTGAAGAAATTGCAGCTGCCTTCCGTCCTAATACAAAGGTACTTTTCGCAGAGACCATCGCAAACCCGGCCCTGGTAATTCTTGATATTGAAAAATTCGCAAAGGTTGCTCACGAACATGAAGTTCCGCTTATTGTAGACAACACCTTCGCTACACCTGTAAACTGCCGTCCTTTTGAATGGGGAGCTGATATCGTCACCCATTCCACAACCAAATATATGGACGGACATGCTGTGCAGGTTGGCGGAGCTATCGTTGACAGCGGTAACTTTGACTGGGATGCCTATGGACATAAATATCATGGACTGACTGAACCGGATGAATCTTATCATGGTGTTATTTATACTAAACAGTTTGGAAAGAAGGCTTATATCACAAAGGCAACCTCTCAGTTGATGCGTGACCTGGGCTCTATCCCGTCTCCTACAAACTGCTTCCTGTTAAACCTGGGGCTTGAAACTCTTCCTCTCCGCGTGGAACGTCACTGCTATAATGCACAGAAGATTGCCGAATTCCTGAATGCCCATGAG
The DNA here is from genome assembly GCF_020553185.1 of Blautia sp. MSK18_10. Lineage (NCBI taxonomy): Bacteria > Bacillati > Bacillota > Clostridia > Lachnospirales > Lachnospiraceae > Blautia > Blautia sp. MSK18_10. The sequence continues at coordinate 1,251 of NZ_JAJCGT010000026.1, forward strand.
AAAGTATCTCATGTAAACTATGCAGGACTTCCTGATGACAAATACTATCCACTTGCTCAGAAATACATGAACGAAGGCAGAACCTGCGGCGTTATCTCCTTTGAACTGACAGGAGGCCGAGAAGCTGCAGTCCGCTTTATGGATAGCTTAAAGCTTGCCACCATCGCAACTCATGTAGCAGCTTCCAAGACCATGATCCTGCATCCCGCAAGCCATACTCACCGCCAGATGAATGATGAACAGCTTGCAGAAGCCGGCGTATCACCGGGAATGATCCGTCTCTCCGTTGGTATTGAAAATGTTGAAGACATCATTGCTGACATCGAACAGGCATTAAAAAACGCATAAAAGATAATTTCAAAAAATCCGAAAGAACTTCTGAAATGATTACAGATATAACAGATCATTTCCAGATTCTTCCGGATTTTTATTTTCAGGTCAAACGGATATTCGCAATCCGCTTTGCTACTTGATTCGGTTAAATTCTTTCTTATTTTCTACTTTAACAAATAAACATCTGTATAATATACCCCTTTGTCCTCCCCTTCCTGATGGGTAGCAACATAAATATCTATACAATTATGTTTAATCGCACCACCACAGTCCTCTGCAACATAAACCTGTCCATTGATCACAACCTTAGATCCATATGGAATCTGTGTAGGGTCCACCGCAATCGTACGGTTTGTCGTAGCAGTCACCCCTGTAGAAGTAATGCCATTTGCCCAAGGGCCACAACAAATACTGCAGGGACAATAATGAGTAATCTTAAAAGTTCCCAGCGGAACCAGTGACGCATCTGAAGACACAGCTACCGGAGTTCCCACCTTCACTCCATCCACAGACTCTCCCTTTGAAGCAGTTACACCATCCACAGCCTCTGCAAAAACGCCTTTGCCCTCACTCTTATGAATCGTTCCAGCTTCTTCGCCGTCTACTTTAGCGACCTTTGACTCTTCCGTATTCTCCTCTGCTGCTGTATTCTCCAGAACACTGGTTGGAATATATCCAATGCCTCTTTTTCCATTCTCTTTTTTATAGTAAATCTGACTCCAGATGCCGTTCACTGTAGCCAGGCGCTTCACTTCATCCTCCTGAATGACCTCACCTACTATCTGTCCATCCTTCTTTCCCGGATAATCCAGAATATCACTGTCCTTCAGTGCTGTAAAAGTTCCCCTTGCCTGAGCAACCTGATCACTATCATTGATATGTTTTGTGGGCACATAGCCACTGATCTTTTCCGTACCCTTTTTACTCTTTTTCTCATAAGTCACTTTACTCCAGCCATTATCACATACGGCCACTCTCTCTACACCGGTACCAAGATACACTCTTGCAAGCTTCTTTCCGTTTTTCCCTGGCATAGAACGTATATAAGTCGCCTTTGCAGAAACAGAAACCTTATCTGACTTGGCAACTGCAGTTACCTTCTCTCCACTTCCATTATCAATCTCAAAGGTCTGCGGTGTCTTATTATCCTGCTTATAAGCATTAATTGTCCCCTCATAATCCAGAATATCCGCAGAAACTGTTGTTGATAAAGTAAGCATACTACAAACTAATAATGCTAAAATTTTTTTCTTCATAAACTGAGCCTCAACTCCTTTATCGTCTCTCTCCGTCTGTCCTATCATAGCACACCCCCTCCCAATTTGCAATTTTCCACCCCATCCTTCACGGAATCTTCATAAACTATATTGCTTCTATTATTTCTATATGCTATAGTAAAATTATCAGAATTCTATTCTGCCTTACGAAAGATAAGATAAAATATAAATATTTTTTCGTAAAGGAGTGTGATTTTATGACTGCTGTTAAAGAACGTATTATAGGTGCTGTATCAATTATGAGTGATAAAGATGCTAATATCTTCTGGCATATTATTCAAAAACATTTTAAACTGCCTGATACATTCGCAGATATAGAAAAAGTTGAACCCGATGAAACAGATTTAATAATGTTAAAGGAAATCGAAAACAACCCTGACTGTCACGAATTCATTTCTCAGGAAGAATTAATGAAAGAACTTAATATGTAAGTATTGTTCCCTGAAAAGTGCCAATTTCAGCACTTTTCAGGGAGTCATAATTTTTCAATAAAACCATTATATAAAATTTCAAAATAAATAAAAAAACATTTGACAAACTCCACTGCATATAGTATCATATATTTTGTCGCTGAGGTAATCACTCAACTGACATCATAAATGCGATAGTGGCGTAGTTGGTAACGCGCGACCTTGCCAAGGTCGAGACCGCGGGTTCGAGCCCCGTCTATCGCTCTTAAAGCATCAGCTAAGGCTGATGCTTTTTTCATCCCCTTCTATTAACTTTCCATAACTATAGCAATTCCATATCTGCGAATAACATCTATAGCCAATATCCTTGATTAACATCCCTGAGTCAAGCGTATATTCGCAATCCGCTTCGCTACGCGGCTCTACACCAGCGCAGGACATTATATGTTTTTGCCCGCATTTGCAGGAGTCTTAGAAAAAGTTAGCGCCAGGAAATCTGCGTTATGTAAAAAAATTTCACTGTCTGAGCCGCATTTGCGGCGAGTTTGAAATTTTTTTACATGTTTTTAGCAGATTTCCTGGCGCTTAGTTTTTCTTAGGCTCCGAAACCGCGGACAAAAACATATAATGTCCTGCGCGTCCCCATACCAGCACCTTAGTGATGGAACAATCTGATACCAGTAAAACTCATCACCATTCCATATTTATTGCAAGTCTCAATCACAGCATCATCACGCACAGATCCACCCGGCTGCGCAATATACTTCACGCCACTCTTATGAGCACGCTCAATATTATCACTGAATGGGAAGAATGCATCAGATCCCAGTGTAACATCCGTCATCTGATCCAGCCATGCACGTTTCTCTTCCTTTGTAAATACTTCCGGTTTCTCTGTGAAAGTTTTCTCCCACATACCATCAGCAAGTACATCCATATATTCATCCCCGATATAAACATCAATGGCATTGTCACGTTCCGCACGTGAAATTGTATCTTTAAATGGCAGATTCAGCACTTTCGGGCACTGGCGAAGGAACCAGTTGTCTGCCTTCTGTCCTGCAAGTCTTGTACAATGTACACGTGACTGCTGTCCTGCACCAACACCGATAGCCTGTCCATCTTTTACGAAACATACAGAGTTGGACTGTGTATATTTCAGGATGATCAGAGAAATCTTCATATCACGTTTTGCTTCCTCTGTAAGCTCTTTATTCTCTGTCACAATATTGGAAAGCATTGCATCATCGATCTCAAGCTCCTGACGGCCCTGCTCAAAAGTTACACCAAATACTTCTTTGTGTTCCAGCGGAGCCGGTACAAAGTTCTCATCGATCTGGATCACATTGTAGTTTCCTTTTTTCTTCTGCTTCAGGATCTCCAGTGCTTCCTCTGTGTATCCAGGTGCAATAACACCGTCAGATACCTCTCTCTTGATTAGAAGTGCTGTATCTTTATCACACACATCAGAAAGAGAAATAAAATCACCAAAAGAGGACATTCTGTCAGCACCGCGAGCTCTTGCATAAGCGCATGCTAATGGCGAAAAATTCTTCCAGTCCATATCATTTACCCAGTAGATCTTTGCCAGAGTCTCTGTAAGAGGAAGTCCTACAGCAGCACCGGCAGGAGATACATGTTTAAAAGATGTAGCTGCAGGAAGTCCTGTTGCTTTCTTCAGATTGGATACCAGCTGCCAGCCATTAAAAGCATCCAGGAAATTGATATATCCCGGTCTCCCGGAAAGGATCTTTACCGGAAGCTCAGATCCGTCTGCCATATAAATTTTTGCAGGTTTCTGATTCGGGTTACAGCCATATTTTAATTCGAATTCTTTCATTATATAAATCCTCCGTATGAACCAAATAAGTATTTTAAAATTAATTCCTGTAAATAATTTCTTACTGCGAAAGCATCGTCTTATGTTCACAATAATCTATGAGCACTATCTGTACTCAGTAAGTGACTATTATTTATTCTTATTAATGATCTTGCTTTCGTACTTACCTGTCTCAATATCAATATATCTTACAAACAGAGATACTTTGTTATCTTCGTTCAGGCTGTTCCAGAGAAGTTCTGCAAACTCATCTATATCATCCGGAATTGCTACCAGTTTCGGTTCGCCTTCAAAGCTTGGAAGTGGATTTCCGTCACATTTATAAGTATGGATGAAATGTCCCTCTCCTGCAATGGCATTCTCGTATGCAAATGTGTATCTGTTACATGCATCCGGATTTCCGTTGTTGCTCTTGAGAATTGACATTGCATAGTTGAATTTTCCGTTCTCTACGTGCATAACACCGGAGATACGAGGTGTATAGTTCGGACCGTCCGGCTCGAATTCTCTGCTTCTTAAGGACTGCTCAAAAGTAAGCTGATGATCCATTCCCTCATAAATGGTATCTGTCTGATCTCCGTTAGTTACGATTGTTTTGTTTCCCAGTACACGTACAGGTGCATAGATGATCAGACTCGGATCTGTAAGTTTGGACGGATCAAATGCCTGGGTACGGATTCCCTCACCATCCTCTACAAATACTCTGTTTCTGCTGTTCTCGCTTCTGCCCATGATGAAATAAGCTGTCACTGCTTTCTTACCGTCTGCGGAACGTCCAATCACAATTCCTCTGCCAGGATAGGAATTCTCTTTCAGTTCTTTTTCCAGTGATAACATTTCCATAATTTTTCTCCTTTTCGTTAAAAATAAGGTTAAAAAAAGCCTGGGAAACCTATTTATTCATTGAATAATTTCCAGGCTGCCCAGGCGGTCGGCTCATATACTCGCTGCACTCCCTGTAGGTAATCCTACTTCCGCCAGTCATGCAGGCACTGTCGTGAAAAAAAATCACACGTTGTTATTATAGTACAATACTTCTTTGTGGATTTCAAGGCAAATTTTTTTGTACTGTGCTGAATTTTCGTTTTACTGAACATCCTGCAAACCATAATCAACATCAATCTGCGCCGCAATATCCGATTTCATCTGTATCCATGCATCCGGATTCTCCACATAATATTTCGGACAGTTTTTTCCGGTAACATCATAATGCCGGATCACGTTCTCTGATGTAAGCCCAAACCGCACGCACAACCACGCAGAAAGCTTCACTGCCGAATCATAAGTTGCCTCATTAAATTTCCCCGTCTCATCCGGATGACAGCACTCGATGGACAAAGTATCTACATTACGTGAGTTCGTCGCATAGGACATCTCTGACGTAGGAATACACTGCACCACTTCCCCATCCAGCCCCACTACAAAATGACTGCTCACCTTTGTGTCATGAGTAGTCGCCAGATTCTCGAAGTAGTTCCTGTTTGCAATGGCTGTTGCCCCCGGATTTGCAGTATAATGAATGGCAATATACTGTACACTCTCAATAGGAATCTGCGGTCTGGAATATTCATTCGGTGTCAGCAGTTCCACATCTATGTACGGCGCCCCTTCTTTCTGCCATTGTTCCGGTCCGCCTGAAGAATCCGCATTATCTGTTCCTGACTGTTCCGCATCAGAAACCATCGTGTCAGAATTATGTAAAAAGTCCCCAATACTCCATCCATTTTCACTGGCCCGATTTATTATGATCCACCCACTCAGAACTATGATCACGAGCAGCATAAGGCTCATAAGAATTCTCTGATTTCTCTGCCTTACTCTGCTGCTCTTTCGTTTTTTCGACCTGCTGTTTTTCTTTTTTACTGCAGTTTTCCCTGTTCTGGTATCTGTTTTTTTCTTTTTGTTTATATGCTTTTGCATTTTTACCTTCTCTTACGGGATTTTACTCCCTGCAAAAAATACCCCGGCCGGCATGCCTGGAAATCTTATTTCTTTCCATCAGCAGCCAGCCGGGGCATATATTACACCTGAAATTTATTATTTGTCATCTACGCTATAGTTCGGAGCTTCTTTTGTGATATGAATATCATGTGGATGAGATTCCTTAAGAGACGCTGCAGAAATCTTGATGAATCTGCCTGTTTCTTTGAGTTTCTCAATAGTTTCTGCTCCACAATATCCCATACCGGAACGGAGACCGCCCATGAGCTGGAATACAGTATCCTCAACATGTCCTTTGTAAGCAACACGTCCTTCTACGCCTTCCGGAACAAGTTTCTTCGCATTCTCCTGGAAGTAACGGTCTTTACTTCCGTTCTCCATAGCTGCGATAGATCCCATACCGCGGTATACTTTATATTTTCTGCCCTGATACAGTTCGAATGTTCCCGGGCTCTCGTCGCATCCTGCAAACATGCTTCCCATCATGCAGACATTCGCACCGGCTGCGATTGCCTTTGTGACATCTCCGGAATACTTGATACCACCGTCTGCAATGATCGGGATTCCGTATTCTTTTGCAGCTTCGTAGCAGTCCATAACAGCAGTGATCTGCGGAACACCGATACCTGCAACAACTCGTGTGGTACAGATAGATCCAGGTCCGATACCAACCTTAACTGCATCTACACCGGCCTCGATCAGAGCCTTTGTCGCAGCACCTGTTGCTACGTTACCTGCGATTACCTGCAGTTCCGGATATGCTGCCTTGATCTCGCGTACAGCCTTCAGAATGTTCTCTGAATGTCCATGTGCAGAATCAATTACGATCACGTCTACAGATGCCTTTACAAGTGCATCAACACGTGCAAGTACATTAGCAGTGATTCCTACCGCAGCACCGCAGAGAAGACGTCCCTGCTCATCCTTTGCAGCCAGAGGATATTTGATCTGTTTCTCAATATCTTTAATAGTAATTAAGCCTTTTAAGTTAAAGTCATCATCTACAATAGGTAATTTCTCTTTACGTGATTTTGCCAGAATCTTCTTGGCATCTTCCAGTGTAATTCCTTCTTTGGCTGTGATCAGTCCCTCAGAAGTCATGCACTCTTTGATCTTCTTGCTGAAATCTGTCTCAAACTTCAGATCACGATTAGTAATGATTCCGACCAGTTTTCTGCCCTCTGTGATCGGCACACCGGAGATACGGAATTTTGCCATTAACTCATCTGCGTCTTTAAGTGTATGTTCAGGAGATAAATAGAAAGGATCTGTGATAACACCGTTCTCAGAACGTTTTACCTTGTCTACCTCTTCTGCCTGCGCTTCAATGGACATATTCTTATGAATAATACCAATACCACCCTGTCTCGCCATAGCGATTGCCATGCGATGCTCGGTTACTGTATCCATTCCTGCACTCATCATAGGAATGTTCAGTTTAACCTTCTTTGTTAAGTAAGTTGTGACATCTACCTGATTCGGAATTACCTTTGAATATGCCGGAACTAACAGCACGTCATCAAAAGTAATGCCTTCACCAATGATAGTACCCATTGCATTTCCTCCCTTGCGTATATGAAATTAAATTACTATTGTAATGTAAAAAGGAACCAGCAACTGGTCCTTTTATTTTCAACAAGTGTAACAAAAATCAGATTCTATGTCAATCCAAAAAAACTTTGCTCGGTGCTGAATTTTTCATAGCCTGTGCAAGTGCCTCATCCGGTTCCAGGATGATCTTGCATAAATTTCCGTCCAGTCTTGTGATAACACCAAAGCGTTTATGCTCCGGATTTCCTGATGAAAAGTCCAGTACTTTCATGTTCTGGTTTCCGTTGTAATAGTCCATTCTGTGGGAATCCAGCGGTGCTGCCAGATCTGCTTCTGATAATTTGAAGCTCTTTACTTTCTTTCTTTTTGTCTTTGACATGATCATGTCGATGTCAAAATCGCCATTGATAAACAGATATTCATATTCTACATCTGTTTTCGGAATTACAAAGTAGCATGCAATTCCAAGTGCTACGGCAATGATCAGTGCCAGCGGTGTGATGATAAGTCCGGCAAATACTGCCAGCACTGTCAAAACGATCAGACCGTATTTGAGCAGGCTGTCTTTAGCCGTCTTATCTTTCTTTACCAGTAATTCTGAATACAAGTCGCCCATTGTTTCGTCTCCTTTTCATTTGTTCAGCTGTTGAAAGCAGCTTTTTTTGCACAGCATATTTAACAATTATATTTTATTCATCATGCTGTTTTTCTGCATTATATCACAAAACGGAACCATCGTCTATGACGACGGTTCCGTTTCACATATTCCACCTGTACTATTGTTACTGTTCACACACCACTGTTCCGCGAGGTGTTTTGGCATGAATATGCCAAAATCCCGAGACATACAAGCCAAAATTCCATTGCCGCAGGCAATCTGGAATGAATTTTGGCTATGTTACTGTGAACGGAATGAACAGTAACATACTATTTTTATCTGAGCATACTGCGGTATAATTTTATCGTTTATTAAAAATTACATCATTCCCATTCCAGGATTAGCAGCCGGTGCAGGTGTGTCTTCTTTGATAATTGCAACAGCAGATTCTGTTGTAAGTAATGTAGATGCAACACTTGTAGCATTCTGAAGAGCACTTCTTGTAACCTTTGCAGGGTCAAGGATACCTTCGCTTACCATATCTACATATCTTTCGTTCAGAGCATCGAAGCCGATTCCCGGTTCGGATTCTCTTACTTTGTTGATGATTACGGAACCTTCAAGTCCTGCATTTGCAGAAATGCGGAACAGAGGAGCTTCCAGAGCTTTCAGGATGATATTTGCACCTGTCTTCTCGTCACCTTCCAGAGTTGCTGCAAGTTTTGCAACTTCTTTGGATGCGTGGATGTAAGCAGATCCACCACCTGCGATGATACCTTCTTCTACTGCTGCTCTTGTAGCTGCAAGAGCATCTTCCAGACGAAGCTTAGCTTCTTTCATTTCTGTCTCAGTGGAAGCACCAACACGGATAACAGCTACACCGCCAGCCAGTTTTGCAAGTCTTTCCTGTAATTTTTCTTTATCAAATTCAGATTTTGTTTCTTCAATCTGTCCACGAATCTGAGCAACACGGTTTGCGATTGCATCTTTGTCACCCATGCCGTCAACGATAACTGTGTTCTCTTTTGCAACTTTAACAGATTTTGCACGTCCTAACTGCTCCATAGTTGCGTCTTTCAGTTCCAGACCAACTTCTTCGGAGATTACCTGGCCGCCTGTAAGGATTGCGATATCCTGAAGCATTTCTTTTCTTCTGTCACCATATCCCGGAGCTTTGACAGCTACTACCTGGAAAGTTCCTCTTAATTTGTTTACGATCAGAGTTGTAAGAGCTTCACCCTCTACATCTTCAGCAATGATAAGAAGTTTCGCACCAACTTTTACGATCTGCTCCAGTAATGGAAGGATTTCCTGGATGTTGCTGATCTTCTTGTCTGTGATCAGGATATATGGATCTTCCAGATTTGCTTCCATTTTTTCCATATCTGTTGACATATATGCGGATACATATCCACGATCGAACTGCATACCTTCTACAAGGTCAAGTTCTGTGTGCATTGTCTTGGATTCTTCTACTGTGATAACGCCGTCTTTGGAAACTTTTTCCATAGCATCTGCTACTAACTGTCCAACAGTCTCATCGCTTGCGGAAATAGATGCAACGTTTGCGATCTGTTTCTTGCCGCTGATTGTCTGGCTCATGTTCTTGATTGCTTCTACAGCTACATCTGTAGCTTTCTTCATTCCTTTTCTGAGGATGATCGGGTTAGCGCCTGCTGCCAGGTTTCTCATTCCTTCGTGAACCATAGCCTGTGCAAGAACAGTAGCTGTTGTTGTACCATCACCTGCTACATCGTTTGTTTTGGAAGCAACTTCTTTGATCAGCTGTGCGCCCATGTTTTCAAATCCGTCTTCCAGTTCGATTTCTTTTGCGATTGTAACACCGTCGTTTGTGATAAGCGGAGCACCGTATGGTTTGTCAAGAACTACGTTTCTTCCTTTCGGTCCTAATGTTACTCTTACTGTATCAGCTAATTTATTTACACCAGCTTCAAGAGCTGCTCTGGCTTCTGCGCCGAATTTAATTTCTTTTGCCATGATAATATGACCTCCTGATTCAAATTTTGATCTCTATGAATTCTTTCTGATACTTAGCCGGTATTTCATGTTACATCCTGTAAATATTATCTTATAAGTATCTTCATTTATGTTTTCTATTTTGATATTGCTTATTTAACAATTGCAAGAATATCATTCTGTTTTACGATAATGTATTCTGTGCCATCCATCTTTACTTCTGTTCCTGAATATTTGGAGTAGATAACTTTATCACCTACAGCTACTTCCATTTTTACTTCTTTGCCGTCAACAACTCCGCCAGGTCCTACAGCTACAACTTCTGCCTGCTGTGGTTTCTCCTGTGCCTGTCCCGGAAGAACGATTCCGGATTTTGTTGTTTCTTCTGCTTCAACCTGTTTTAATACAACTCTGTCACCTAAAGGTACTAATGTCATGATCTATATCCTCCTTTATTCTCCAACTAAAACTTTCCTGTTACCGTACTCTTTCCGTTATCGCAAAATATCCGGCAACTGTTTCGGCACTCTGTCTAATTCTGCCGATTTTTGCTAGCACTCATTTACTTCGAGTGCTAATCACTGTCCTTATATTATTGAAAATGAGTCGATTTCGCAAGTGCTTTTATCATTATAAAATAATCTATATTCTCTTTTTTACTTATATATTCTCTTTTTTTCTTTTGTTTTCTTAATTTGCAAATAATTTTGTCATATCTTCCTTGTCTTTCGCACTCAGTTGAATTGTCTTCAAATACATTAATTAAGAGGCTTGCTATAATTCCTGTAACATAATAAAAAGACCGTCCACCATACAGCAGACAGCCTTCTTGCATTCATTATTTATGGAAGCTTCTATATCAGGATTTCTTATTTCTCTGAGCTTTAATCTCTTCCAGTTCATCAAAGATGACTTCATTCAGCACTTTAATGTAGGTTCCTTTCATACCGGAAGATCTGGATTCGATCACACCGGCACTTTCAAACTTCCTCAAAGCGTTTACGATAACAGATCTGGTGATTCCCACGCGGTCTGCGATCTTACTTGCAACCAGGATTCCCTCATCTCCGTCAAGTTCATCAAAAATATGGATGATCGCCTCCAGTTCGGAGAAAGATAAAGTATTAAACGCAGATTTCACTACCTGCTGCTTTCTGTCCTCCTCAGCATTCTCTTCATGAACCGCTCTCATCATCTCAAGCCCTACAACGGTTGTTCCATATTCACTGACAATAATATCTTCAATGTCATATGGTTTCTCATAACGATACATAAATACAGTACCCAGTCGTTCCCCTGCAATATCTATCGGATTAATGATTCCCTGATAACTGCTTGATACATGTTCAAATCCCAGTGTCTGAAGATTTACATTCTCTTTTGTTGACAGGACACCCAGAAATCTCTCGTTTAACAGGGAATCTACATATCCGCCAACCTTGTCCTCGATCAGTTCAGTGATCTCCTCTACTCCCGGGCATAAACTGACACCCAGAACCTTTCCTTTTTTACTGAGAACCAGAATGTTGGAACTCAGTGTCTCCATCAGAACCTGACAGATGTCATTAAATACCACTTTGCTGGAACTGCTGTTATGCAGAAGTTTATTAATTTTTCTTGTTCTATCCAGCAGCTGAACACTCATATTGTCCTCCTTTCACCCTGTACATATCCGAAATCTTTCTGTCATTATTTCATAAATGAGCAGTCACTTTCTTTTGCTCGCAAGGAAGATTCAGACACACATGGTTATTAACATTACTGATACTTTGATTTTACACGTTTTAAAGTCAAATTACAAGACAAATTTTACTATTTTTTTATTTATTTTTGCTTTTCTGAAAATAGATTCCTTTTATAATATTATTCAATAAATATCATCATCAAAAATTCAAAGGATTGAAGACAAAAAGTCAGAAAGTCACTGACTGTAAGACAAAAAACGGAACTGTTGCATTAATGAAATTCATTTTCAACTGCTGCAACAGTCCCATTTATAACATTTACAATCCGTTATTATTCTTTCTCGTCCTTTGCCTCTACATATCCACATGTCTCCTGGCTACAGACAAGCTTATTCCCCTTTTCCACCATATAGCTTCCACATTTCGGACATTTCTTTGCTGATGGTTTCTGCCAGGACATGAAATCACAATCCGGATTATCCTCACATCCGTAGTACTTACGTCCTTTTTTGGTTTTCTTAAGCACAATCTCTTTTCCACATTTCGGACATGCCACCCCGATCTTCTCAAAATATGGTTTGGTATTTTTGCATTCCGGAAATCCCGGACATGCAAGGAATCGTCCATGAGGACCATATTTAATCACCATATGTCTGCCACAGTTTTCGCAGATCACATCTGTCACTTCATCCTGAATATCAACCTTTTCAAGTTCTTCCTCTGCAGCATCTACATCCTTCTTCAGATCCGGATAGAAGTTGCTTACTACTGTCTTCCACTTTACAGTTCCTGCTGCCACACAGTCCAGAAGCCCTTCCATAGTCGCAGTGAAGTTTACATCTACAATACTCGGGAAAGCCTGTTTCATAATATTATTGACAACTTCCCCCAACTCTGTAACATACAGGTTCTTCTGTTCTTTTGCAACATAACGGCGGCTGATGATCGTTGTGATCGTCGGCGCATAGGTACTTGGACGTCCAATCCCCAGTTCTTCCATAGTCTTGACCAGAGATGCCTCTGTATAATGTGCAGGCGGCTGCGTGAAATGCTGTTCTGGTTTCAGTTCCTTAAGACTAAGCTTCATTCCTCTTTCAAGACTCTGATTCAGAACATTTCCTTTTTTCTGGTCCTCTTCATCTGTGTATACAGACATAAATCCGTCAAATATGATCTTGGAGGCAGAGACTGTAAAAATATACTGGTCTGCACCAATCTTTACAGATGTTGTTTCGTATTTTGCAGGAGCCATTCTGCTGGCCGCAAAACGTCTCCAGATAAGCTGATACAGTCTGAACTGATCTCTTGAAAGAGATTCCTTCAGTACAGCCGGTGTACGGCTGATGTCTGTAGGACGGATCGCTTCGTGAGCATCCTGGATCTTCTGTCCCTTTTTCACAGCTTTCTCAGACTTTGAAACATAATCCTCTCCGTACTGAGCAGTGATATATTCTCTTGCAGCAGCATCTGCTTCCTCTGAGATTCGGGTGGAATCTGTACGCAGATAAGAGATCACACCTACCGTTCCATTTCCTTTGATATCAATTCCTTCATACAGCTGCTGTGCCAGACGCATTGTCTTCTGTGTGGAAAAGTTTAAGGTCTTGGCTGCTTCCTGCTGTAAGGTACTTGTAGTAAAGGGAAGCGGTGCATTCTTGATCCTCTCGCCTTTCTTTACTTCATTGATCTCATATTCTTTATCTTTCAGAGAGGCCAGAAGTTTATCCATTTCCTCTTTGCTGTGGATATCCATCTTTTTATCTGTTCCATAAAACTTCGCCTGCAACGGTTTCTTCTCACCCTTCACCTGAAAATCTCCCTCCAGGCTCCAGTATTCTTCCGGAATAAACGCATTGATCTCATCTTCTCTGTCACAGATGATACGAAGCGCAACAGACTGTACGCGCCCCGCACTTAAGCCTCTCTTGACTTTTGCCCAGAGAAGCGGGCTGATGGTATAACCTACCATACGGTCAAGCATACGTCTTGCCTGCTGTGCATCTACCAGATCCATATCCAGGTCTCTGGCCTGTTTGATTGATGATTTTACTGCTGTCTTGGTAATCTCGTTAAAGGTAATCCTGTGCATCTTCTTCGGATCTTCTTTTAATGCCTGCATCAGATGCCAGGAAATTGCCTCTCCCTCGCGGTCAGGGTCAGTTGCAAGATAAATCTTATCTGCTTTCTTTGCAGCCTTGCGAAGCTTTGCAAGCAGTTCTCCCTTTCCTCTGATCGTTATATATTTGGGTTCAAAATCATGCTCAACATCAATTCCGAACTGACTCTTCGGGAAATCACGGACATGTCCGTTAGAAGCTTCCACATCGTAATTCGCACCGAGAAATTTCTTTATTGTTTTCACTTTTGCAGGTGATTCTACTATCACCAGATATTTCGCCATGCTACCTCTCCTAGTCGTAATCTGTTATTCTTCACAGTGTCCCTGAACGGGCACATTGCCTGACAGCGATATTGTTACATATAAAAATCGCCCTGCGCCGCAGAAACGTGAAGCACAATAATCATAAATCGTCAACTGTCTTTTACATAATAATGTCTCCCGCTCTCTCTTATGAGCCCCCGCAGTGTCAGTTCCACAAGACAGTTGCTTACCTGTGCCGGGGAAAAGCCTGTTTTTCTCACAATGTAGTCGGGATTTTTTGGTCGTAAATCGAGACAACTATACACCATATTCAAATCTCTTGCAAGTCCCAAGTTGTTTTTTTCACCGTTTTGTGTTACTTTTTCCATCGAAATTCCAAGTTCTTCCAGCATAATTTCCGGACAGTATGCAATCCCTGCGCCGTCGTAGATCAGCTTATGGCAGCCTCTGCTGAGTTCATCTGTCACTGCCCCCGGAATCGCATAGACCATCTTTCCCTGTTCCAGTGCAAATCCCGCAGTGATCAGCGAACCGCTGTTTTCTTTTGCTTCCACTACCAGAACCGCGTCTGACAAAGCACTGATGATCCGGTTTCGCGCCGGGAAATGCCAGGAAACAGGTCCTGAACCCAGTGGACATTCACTGATGATCCCACCATTTTCCCATAAGATCCTCTCATAAAGTTTTCTGTTAGATTTCGGATAGCATACATCAACACCACTTCCAAGCACCGCAAATGTAGGCATCTTTCCTTCCAGTGCGCCTTTATGTCCTTCTGAATCAATGCCAAGTGCCATACCGCTGATAATCTGGACTCCAGCTACACTTAACGCTTTCGCATACCGGAATGCCTGCATCCTTCCATAAGGACTGCACATTCTGGCACCGATCACTGCCACCGTTCTTCTCTTAGGATCAGGAAGTCTGCCTTTTACATAAAGCTTTGCCGGCATGGAGGAATACTGCTTCATTATCTGAGGATATTCCGGATCTGATTTCTCAATACATCGTATCTGACCTGTACTGTATTCTTCTGTATGATTATTTTTCACATCAGTTCTTTCCATATAAAATACCTCTCTGACCTTTATTTTATGACAGAATCTTTGTCAAATGCCCTGTACGAAAGTGCTTCTCCGATATGATGACCGGCAATCATTTCTTCCCCTTCCATATCCGCAATTGTTCTGGCTACCTTCAGGATCCTGTGATAGGATCTGGCACTGAATGCGATTTTTTCAAAGGCTCTTGCCAGAAGTCGGGATGCGCTGTCTGTAAGAGGGCAGAATTTATCGATCAGACTGCTCTTCAGCTGCCCGTTAAAATTTATTTTCTCATCTTTATACCGTTCTTCCTGGATCTTCTGTACTTTTTCCACTCTTTTTCTGATAGCAGCGGAATTTTCTCCCTTTCTTCCACAGTGAAGCTGTGAAAAAGAAACCGGCGGTACCTCAGTGCTGATATCAATTCTGTCCAGAAGAGGGCGACTGATCTTTCCCATATAATGTGTGATCTCACCTGCTGTACAGGTGCATCTGTTTAAATCCGGATAATAACCGCAGGGACAGGGGTTCATCGCTGCACATAACATAAAATCCGCCGGAAAGTTGTAAGTTCCGCTTGCTCTGGCTATCTGGATCACTTTATCCTCCATGGGCTGTCGCAGAAGTTCCAGACTTGCTCTGGAAAATTCCGGCATTTCATCCAGAAAGAGTACACCTTTATGCGCAAGAGTGATTTCGCCGGGTCTGGGATTACGCCCGCCTCCTGCAATTGCCTGCGGAGTACTTGTATGATGAGGGCTGCGAAATGGTCTCTCATCGATCAGAGGATGTTCTCTTGAAAGAAGTCCTGCAATACTGTAAATTCTGGTAAGCTCCAGCTTTTCTTCAAAGCCAAGCCCAGGCATGATCGTCGGCAGTCTTCTGGCAAGCATGGTTTTGCCCGTTCCCGGAGGTCCGATAAGGAGAAGATTGTGAAATCCGCTTACTGCAATTTCCGCCGCTCTTTTTGCCCCTTCCTGTCCTTCAATGTCTGAAAAATCCATTCCCATATCTGTATTTATAATAGAAGGAATTTCTTCCTGTATTTCCCTCTTCAGATAGGGTTCCGGATTCTTAAGACACTCGACCAGTTCCCGTAAATTTTTTACTCCTGCTACCGGCACATCCCTGATCAGTCTTCCTTCTTTCAGATTCTCATAGGGAACTACGCAAAAACGACTGCCCAAACTTCTTGCACACAACACAATCGGCAGGATTCCGGATATCCCATGGATTTCTCCGTCCAGACCGATCTCCCCTGCCATCATAACTCTGCTGACAACCTGAGGGCTGATCATCTCAAAAGCAGCCAACACTGCTGCTGCCACCGGTACATCAAAACCGGCTCCCTCTTTCTTCATGTCTGCAGGAGCAAAATTGACGGTAATTCTCTTTGGTGGAAACTGATAACCATTATTCTTGAGTGCTGTGCGTACCCGTTCCTGCGCTTCCTTTACCTGCGCAGAAGGAAATCCTACCATGATAAAGGAAGGAAGTCCGTTACTTACATCAGCTTCTACCTGCACAGGGCATACTTCCACCCCAAAAATTGCAGCTGATAATACACTTGCAAACAAATATAAACTCCTTTCTTCCGGCATAAATCTCCCCCGATATTTATGCTCACCAAAAAATATATAACAATTCGTTACTGTTCACTCCGTTCACAGTAACGTAGCCAAAATTCATTCCAGATTGCCTGCGGCAATGGAATTTTGGCTTGTATGTCTCGCCAAACAGCGGACGACTGAATAGTTACATCACTTAAATTGTATTGGAAATTATTTCAGAAATCAGATTAGAAAAAAGATTATTTTTATAATAGACCATTTTGCTCTGTTTTGCAACCGTTCATTTTGTTCTGTTTTATACTTTTTTCAGTACATAATCTGCGAAGGCTTTTCACAGATCATGTTTGGGAGTACACTACAAAACAGAGAGGTGAACTATATGAAATTTCAGCGTATTCAGGATTTACGTACAGATGCTGACATGTCACAGAAACAGCTCAGCGAAATTCTTCACATCAGCCAGCGTTCCTACTCTCACTATGAGACAGGTTCACGCAATATCCCGGTTGAAATGCTTATCAGACTGGCAAATTATTACGATATAAGTGTTGATTATCTGGTAGGACGCACTGATAAAAAAGAGATGAATAAATAAGTAAAATCACTTTTTTTAATATAAAAGGATTCCTGTAACTGTTTATGTTACTGAATCCTTTTATATTTTTTGTATCTTTTATTCTTTTATCATAACAGTATCCACAGAAGGATGGACTTTTGCACCCTCCGCTTTTGTTTTTGTCTTAATATTCACATAAAGACGACCATTATCAAAGGTAAGATAACCCTTTGCTACATTTCCCAGCGAGTCTGTAAACGAGAATCTGGTTGCATTTCCTGCGACGGATTTCTTTACTTTTGCCTTGCAGGTGGCTGTCTTTTTCTTATTTGTCTGTGAATAAGTAAAGGTAACCGACTTCTGACTGAGTTTCTTAATTTTGATCTTAACCCTGCCGTTCTTACTGCGCCAGGTTCCCAGATAATCCTCCGGATTAAAAACATAAGCCCGTTCCAGAACCGGTGTGGGCGTTACCGTAGGAATCGGTGTTGGGGTAGGTGTGGGCGTAGCTGCAGGTGTCGGTGTTACAGTGGGAACTCTTTCCAATGCCGCGATCGCTTCTGCTTTTCTCTGCTCTCTGTCCACATTCTTTCTGTGTTGAAGCAACAGAGTGCCTGCCAGCATAAGCAGGATAAACAGGATAATTACAATTATCAGAAGTTTTATAAGTCTTTTTTTCTTTTTATTCCGTTTCTGTTTCCCGTTGTTTGTTACCGACAAATCTGCATCTCCTCTTCTGTTTCTTGTTCGTTACTTATTCTTTTCCATCCCAACAATAGGTACAGAGTTTACATGGTGAAATTCC
The DNA here is from genome assembly GCF_020553185.1 of Blautia sp. MSK18_10. Lineage (NCBI taxonomy): Bacteria > Bacillati > Bacillota > Clostridia > Lachnospirales > Lachnospiraceae > Blautia > Blautia sp. MSK18_10. Next base: position 19,221 of record NZ_JAJCGT010000026.1, read on the forward strand.
AATGGAAACTTTCAGATCATCAAGTCTGTGGAATTTCAGTGATGTGAAATTCAGCTCCTTACGGATTTCTTCCAGCATTTCTTTATAATTTGTTGAATTTGGATCTGCATAGTCTGCCAGGACTTTATCACTGACATTCTCTCCCTCGCGTTTGGCGATCACACGTCTTGTGATCAGATCCATCTCCGATTTAGAACGTGAGAAATTCAGATATTTGCATCCATAAAGTAAAGGCGGACACGCAGGACGGATATGTACTTCTTTCGCACCATTTCTGTAAAGAAATTCCGTTGTTTCTCTCAACTGTGTTCCACGTACAATAGAATCATCGATCATCAAAAGGCTCTTATCCTTGATCAGACGATGTACAGGAATCAGCTTCATTCTTGCGATAAGATTTCTCTGGCTCTGCTGTGTAGGCATAAATGATCTTGGCCAGGTTGGTGTATATTTGATAAACGGACGGGCAAAAGGCACACCGGACTGGTTCGCATATCCGATCGCATGGGCAATACCGGAATCCGGAACACCGGCTACAATATCGGGATTTACTTCTCCCCTGTCTCTCCTGGCCAGCATATCACCGCAATGATAACGCATTTCTTCTACATTCACACCCTCGTATGCCGAAGTAGGATATCCGTAATATACCCAGAGGAAAGAACAGATTCGCATCTCTTCCCCTGGTTTCTGCAGGGTTTCCACACCGTCCGGAGTCACTGCAACAATTTCTCCGGGGCCCAGTTCTTTCAGGTCTTCATATCCAAGATTCAGGTATGCAAAGCTTTCAAAAGATACACAACAGGCATCTTCTTTCTTTCCCACAATCAGTGGAGTCCTTCCCAGACGGTCACGTGCTGCCAGAATCCCCTTTGGTGTCAAGATCAGCATGGTCATGGAACCTTCTATCACTTCCTGCGCATAACGGATTCCCTCAATCATGTTGTCTTTCTGATTGATCAGTGCAGCTACCATTTCTGTGGGATTTACGCTTCCTCCACTCATTTCCAGAAAATGAGTGCATCCGTTTTTAAAACAGTTGGCAATCAGTTCATCCATGTTATTGATCTTTCCAACTGTGGTAATTGCAAAGTTGCCAAGATGAGAGCGCACCAGAAGAGGCTGAGGTTCATTATCTGAAATACATCCGATTCCCAGATTTCCCTCCATCTCACCAATGTCACCATCAAATTTGGTCCTGAACGGCGCATTTTCAATGTTATGAATCACGCGGTCAAAACCACGTTTCTTATCATACACTGTCATTCCGCCTCTGCGTGTTCCCAGATGGGAATGATAATCAATTCCGAAGAAAAGGTCCAGAATGCAACTGGACTTTGATGCTACTCCAAAAATTCCACCCATTATCGTATTCTCCTTTTGTTCATCATCTTCAGGCAACTTTTATCATAATCCTCTTCGATAATCCATTTAAAAAGATTACTATAGCCCGTTTCATAACGTTTTCCTTCACTATAACAGTTCTTGTCCTGCCAAATTGCTGTAAAAACAGTTATATCACACAACACTCCCATTATATAGAATGAAAATTTAGAAGTAAAGAGTTTTAATCTTATTTCTTTTCCTTGATGATACCTGTTCTGTATGCATCCAGCAGCTGGATCAATTCCTGTATCCTCTCTTTCAGCGCATGACCTGTATCTGTATCACCCACAAGCTGGCGTCTGGACATGTAGCTGACTGCCACGCGGTTCGATACAATATCAGTCTCTCTTGCCACAGCATCTGCTTTGGACGTAAACGGTTCATGAGCAGTAAGATTCAGTCCATAGGAATTATAGATCAGCGTATATCCGGCAATTCCCGTTACTTTCTGATATGGCTTGGAAAAACCACCGTCAATCACGATAACCTTTCCATCACATTTTACAGGACTTTCTCCTTCACTCTGGTGTACCGGAACATGGCCATTGATGATATGCCCTTTTTCCGGATCCAGACCAAATTCACGAAGCATATTATCTACCACTTCTTCATTCTCCCAGAGGCGGTAATAAGCATTCTTCTTCTCTTCATGTGTAGAAGGATCCTCTATGAAATATCTTTCAAAAGTACTCATCTTGCTCTTGCCAAACAATGGTGAATTCGGAGCTGCCCAGATATACCACATAATATCTCTGCCCTTCTTCTGTTCTTCTTTTCCTACAGAATAGAATGCTCTGCGCACATAGGTTTCCAGTACATCGTACAGTTCTTTTCCCTTGTAGCTTTTTCCATAAATCTGTACTTCCCGGAATGTTCCGTCTTCATTCAGAGGAATGCTTCCGTGAAACAGAAGATTTCCGTTATATACTGTATAAAGCCCACCTTTGTCAAGTAGGAGACGGATGTGGTTTTGCAGTTTTTCACAGTTTCTGAATGCAGAGGACAGTTTGTCCATAACTTCTTTTTCTCCGGCTGTAAGTTCGTATGGATGTTTCCAGTCAATAGTCGGAAAATTATTGTCGCGAAGCGGATATTCTTTTCCGTCAGGCAGTGTGATCGTCCCTTTTTCCGGATTGATCCGATGAAGAAGTGCTCTGTCTTCCATCTGGAATTCTTTATGTCTGCGCACCAGTTTACCTTCTAATTTAAACTGGATCACAGCAATAGCCTTGTGCATTTTTTTGCCCAGTTCTTCCTCAAGAACATTATAATTGAAAGCACCTTTCATAGCAAAAATCTCGCAGGGATCATCCTTATACGCCTCCATCACAAAGGTCGCCAGAGGAAGCATATTGATTCCGTATCCATCCTCAAGAATATCCAGATTTCCGTAACGGATACTGTTTCTTACCACTGTTGCAATACAGGCTTTCTGTCCTGCTGCCGCACCCATCCAGACAACATCATGGTTTCCCCACTGAATATCCAGGGAGTGATACTGCATCAGGCGATCCATAATGAAATGTGGAGCAGGACCTCTGTCATAAATATCCCCCAGAATATGTAAATGATCCACGACCAGACGCTGGATCAGTTCTGCAAGCGCAATGATAAAATTCTCCGCACTGCCGATCTCAATGATCGTATTTACAATGGAATCATAATATGCCTCTTTATCGAGAACTTCCGCTTTCTCTGTGATCAGTTCTTCGATCACATAGGCATAATCTGTGGGAAGAGCTTTTCGTACTTTGGACCTGGTATATTTGGAGGCTGTTGTCTTACAGATTTCAATAAGACGGTAGAGAGTGATCTTATACCAGTTTTCCATATCTTCTTCCGTATCTTTGACAAGATCCATCTTCTCTTTCGGATAATAGATCAGAGTTGCCAGAGAACGCTTATCATTGTTACTTAATGTATGTCCAAACACATCATCAATCTTCTTCCTCACTGCACCGGAACCATTTCTGAGCACATGTGAAAACGCCTGATACTCCCCATGAAGGTCTGACATAAAGTGTTCCGTTCCCTTCGGCAGATTCAGGATTGACTGAAGATTGATAATCTCCGTAGATGCCTTTCCGATTGTAGGATAAATTTCTGCAAGTCTCTGTAAATATCTAAGTTCGTCTTTCTTCATATCCATCTCCTGTTATCATATATTATGATGTCAGGGCATTTTATGTTGCTGTCTGCACCATGCCCTGCAACACACTTTGCGGTCACAGAATTTATGCTCATCCTGTAAAGTCAAATAATGACATCTGGTTCGACTGCGGGATATCTCCGAATAATTTCAGATCATCCATCAGATCAATAACCGTTTTGCTGACCTTTGTTCTGTCGCGGAAGTCGTCTTTTGACAAGAATTTTCCCTGTTTTGCAGCATCAACCACTGCATCTGCCGCCTTATCTCCCAGTCCGTCAATAGTTGCAAGTGACGGCATCAGTTTCCCATCCACGATCTGAAATCTCTGTGCCTTGGCAGTATAAAGATCAATCGGTACAAATTCAAATCCACGTGCGTACATTTCCTGTACAATACGCATATCCTTCAGGGTATCCAGTTCTTTTTTAGATGCTGAATCACCTTTTTTGCGAATTTCTGCCATATAATACTCCAGGCGTTCCTTTCCCATACACATCATCTCATAGGAGAACGCTGTGGCGCGGATACTGAAATATGCCGCATAGTATGCCAGTGGCTGAAACACCTTATACCACGCAATTCTGTACGCCATCATAACGTATGCTGCTGCGTGGGCCTTCGGGAACATATACTTGATCAGCTTACAGGACCAGATATACCAGTCCGGAACTCCATGCTCTTTCATGGTTTCTATCCATTCATCGCGAAGACCTTTTCCCTTACGGACACTCTCCATGATCGTAAACGCAAGGCCACTTTCTACCCCTTTTCCGATAAGGTAGATCATAATATCGTCTCGGGTACAGATAGCTGTGGAAATGGTTGCCTTACCCTCCTGGATCAGCACCTGGGCATTACCCAGCCATACATCCGTACCATGAGAAAGCCCTGCAATACGGATCAGGTCAGAGAAGTATTTCGGCTTGGTGTCAATAAGCATCTGCATGGCGAAATCTGTACCAAATTCCGGGATTCCCAGACATCCGAGCTTACATCCGCCAATATCTTCCGGTTCAATTTTCAAAGCCTTTGTACTTGCAAACAATGACATGACATCCCTCTGATCCAGGGGGACATCCCTGGCACTGATTCCCGTTAAATCCTCCAGCATTCGGATCATAGTGGGATCATCGTGTCCAAGTATATCAAGCTTCAGCAGGTTTCCGTCAATAGAATGATAATCAAAATGTGTGGTGATAATGTCACTGTTCACATCATTCGCAGGGTGCTGGACAGGAGTAAATTTCTCAATCTCCTCACCTACAGGAAGTACGATAATGCCTCCCGGATGCTGTCCTGTTGTACGCCGCACGCCTGTACATCCCTGTACGATGCGGTTGATCTCACAGTAACGTTTATGCACACCACGCTCTTCAAAATAATTCTTCACATAACCAAATGCAGTTTTCTCCGCAAGCGTACCGATAGTCCCTGCCTTGAATGTCTGCCCCTTACCGAAAATAACCTCTGTATATCTGTGTGCATTAGCCTGATACTCTCCTGAAAAGTTAAGGTCAATATCCGGTTCCTTATCTCCCTTGAATCCAAGGAATGTCTCAAAAGGAATGTCAAACCCTTCCTTTTTCATCCTGGTTCCACATTTCGGACAGATCTTATCCGGCATATCACATCCCGCCATACCTGCATACTGCTTTACTTCCGGTGAATCAAAATCACTGTATTTGCAGTCCGGATTAGGACAGAGATAATGCGGCGGCAGAGGATTTACCTCTGTGATACCGGACATGGTAGCTGCCAGAGAAGATCCTACAGAACCTCGCGAACCTACCAGATAACCATCTTCATTTGACTTCCATACAAGCTTCTGTGCAATGATATACATTACGGCATACCCATTGGAAATGATTGAATTCAGTTCCCTGTCAAGCCTGCTTTCCACAATCTCCGGCAATGGATCTCCATACATTTCATGCGCTTTTGTAAAACAGATATTCTTCAGATCCTGGTCGGAATTCTCAATGACCGGCGGGAATTTGTCCGGATGAATAGGTGATATCTTCTCAATCATATCTGCGATCTTATTTGTATTTGTAATGACAACTTCTTCTGCTTTCTCGCTTCCCAGATAGGCAAATTCTTCCAGCATTTCCTCTGTAGTACGCAGATACAGCGGTGCCTGCTCATCTGCATCTGAGAATCCGTTTCCGGCCATAATGATCCTTCTGTAAATCTCATCCTGTGGATCCATGAAATGCACATCACAGGTTGCAACTACCGGTTTCTTAAACTGCTCTCCAAGCTTAACGATCTTCCTGTTTATCTCCTTCAGGTCTTCTTCGGAACTGATCATATCATGCTTATCATCTGCTATCATAAATCTGTTATTTCCAACAGGCTGGATCTCCAGATAATCATAGAAATTTACCAGTCTGGCTATCTCAGTATCCGGTGCATTTCTCAGAATTGCCTGATACAGTTCCCCTGCTTCACAGGCACTTCCCACCAGAAGTCCGTCTCTGTACTGCTCCAGCACACTTTTGGGAACACGTGGACGTCTGTGATAATACTTCAGGTGCGACTGGCTCACTAATTTATACAGATTAATGCGCCCTGTCTCATTTCTGGCAAAAATGATCACATGGTAGGTCGGCAGTTTCCTGATAGTATTTACAGAAACAGCTCCCTGCTCATTCAGCATATCCACATCCCGGATATCACGCTCTTCCAGCATCTTTACAAACTTCACAAAAATCTCTGCAGTACATGCGGCATCATCTACTGCCCGGTGATGATTTTCCAGTGAAACCCCAACTGCTTTTGCTACCGTATCCAGCTTAAATCTGTTCAATGCAGGAAGCAGGAAACGGGCCATACCGACAGTATCTACATAAGTAAAATCATGTGCGATTCCCAGTCTGTCACAATTTTTCATAATAAATCCCATATCAAAGTCCGCATTGTGTGCAACCATAACCGCATCCTTGCTGAATTCAAGGAATTTCGGAAGCACTTCTTCGATAGTCGGGGCATCCATGACCATACTGTCATTGATACTGGTCAGCTGTTCAATGCGAAAAGGAATCGGTACCTTTGGATTTACAAATGTGGAAAAACGGTCCGTAATCTCACCATTTTCTACCAGTACGGCGCCAATCTCTATGATCTGACAGGTCAGCGAAGAAAAACCTGTTGTCTCAATATCAAAGACCACAAATCTACCGTTCAGCTTCTGACCTTTTCCATTGGTCACCATACCTTTTAAATCATCTACCAGATAGCCTTCCATTCCATAAAGAACCTTAAAATCAGAATCCTTCGGCACACATCCGCCCCAGGCATCGAAACAGTGATTTGCCTCCGGAAACGCCTGTACAACCCCATGGTCTGTAATGGCAATGGCAGGATGTCCCCACTCATAAGCACGTTTCACCAGAGATTTGGCATCCGTAACCCCATCCATATCGCTCATCTTTGTATGACAGTGAAGCTCTACTCTTTTCTGTGGGCTGGTATCTACTCTGGCAGTTGTAAAATTGGCAATTTTCTTAATCCCGGCTATAGATGCAATAGTCAGTTCACTGTCAAAACGGTCTACTGTTGTCACACCGCGAAACTTCAGAAAAGCCCCCTTCTTTACATGTTCTGTCACTTCCGGCACCTGTTCATTGCGCAAAAACATCTTCACAACAATACTGTCCGTAAAGTCTGTGATCGGGAAGATAAGAATTGTTTTTTCATTACGGATTTCTCTGGCTTCAACCTCCATAACCTGTCCGCGGACGATCACCTCACCCATCTCACCGGTAATCGTCTCAAGTGCAACAGGCTCTCCTTCGAAATCTCTTCCATAGATAACATCCGGATTGCTGTCCCTTCTGAATCCACCCCGGAAATCTCCCTTCCTGTTGTCTTTGCGGTCTGCAAATGCAGCTTTTTTGTCCTTCTTTTCCTGCTGTCCCTTATCAGTCTTTTTCTCTGCTTTCTTCTCTGCTGTTCCTGCTTCTTCAGACTGAGCCGGCTCTTCATTCTTACTGTTTAATTTCGCATGACGGATTACATTTTCCACTTCCTGAGCGATCTGCACTGCTGCATTCTTACGGTACTTACTTTCCTGCGTCTCCCTGAACTCAAGTTCCACCTTTAAGTCCATTCCACATCTTTCGCAGAAAACCTTCTGCAGATATTCGATCAGGATCCCGCTCTTTTCTCTGGCTATTACAGAATCAGGAAGGATCATATGAAGATCATTTTCTCCGGGAAAAGAAATCTGCGCCTGTCTGAACATATTGTATTCCAGCATATTGTAGCTGCGCAGTTCCAGTTCCATGCTGGATCTGTAAGTTTCCAGAAAGTTCTGAGGATTGTACTGACCGGAAAGGCGGAATTTCTCAATAACTGTAACTGTTACATTCAATCCTGCAAAAATCTGTCTCTCTATCTGTTCTTCCAGTTCAAAGATATGCTTCTTATGAATCCAGCGTTCACTTTTTATATACACCCATATATGAGTTCTGGAAGGATTGCAGGACACTCTGGTCACAAAAACCATGTCCAGCAGTTCTTCCAATTCTTTCTTCACTTTTAAGCTGGGAAATACGTCAAAAAAGTCTTTTTCCAAAATAAAATCTCCTCGTTGATCTGACAGGAAGTCTTCGTTCCAAATGTTACTTCCAGTTCAGAAGTTCTTCCCGCAACGTATCCAAAAGCTGATCTTCCGGAACTTTCTTTATGATCTCACCATGTTTAATCAGAAGTCCCACACCAACTCCGCCTGCAATTCCGATATCTGCCTCTTTTGCTTCTCCGGGTCCGTTTACCACACAGCCCATAACTGCTACTTTAATATCAAGCGGGATATCCTGCACCATGGTTTCTACCTTATTTGCAAGACCAATCAGATCGATCTGTGTGCGTCCACAGGTTGGACATGACACAACTTCTATGCCACCTTTGCGAAGCCCCAGAGTTTTCAGGATACGTTTTGCGGATTTAATCTCTTCTAAAGGTGCTCCTGTAAGAGAGACACGAATGGTATCACCGATTCCCTGATTCAGGATGATTCCCAGTCCGATAGCAGATTTAATGTTTCCGGAATAAAGAGTTCCAGCTTCTGTGATTCCTACATGAAGTGGATAATTCGTCTTCTCCGCGATCAGTTCATGAGCCTTTGCACACATAAGGACATCCGAAGATTTGATGCTGATCACCAGATTGTCATATCCCAGGTCTTCGATGATATGAACTTTATCCAGCGCACTCTCCACCAGTCCCTCTGCAGTGACTCCATGATATTTCTCCACAAGTTCTTTCTCAAGAGAACCGCTGTTTACACCAACACGAATGGGTATTCCTCGCTCCTTTGCCACATCAACCACTGCTTTGATTCGCTCTGTACTGCCGATATTTCCGGGATTGATCCGGATCTTATCTGCACCGTTTTCCATGGCTGCAATAGCAAGACGATAATCAAAATGGATATCTGCCACAAGTGGTATATGGATCTGTTTTTTGATTTCCTTCAGTGCTTTTGCAGCTTCCATAGTCGGTACTGCACAACGGATAATATCACAGCCAGCCTGCTCCAGTGCCAGGATCTGAGCTACTGTCTGTTCTACATCTTCAGTTTTTGTATTTGTCATGGACTGGATTAAAATCGGGTTGCCGCCGCCAATCTTTCTGTCTCCGATCTGAATCACTTTTGTATGATCTCTGTACATAATTTTCCTCTTCTCTCATTTATAGCAATTCCATAAATTACTGCTGAACAGTTATCTGATTTCCAGAAGTTTTCTCTTCAGTTCTTCTTCCATGCGATGCATTTCCATCTCTGCTGCCTGTCTCTTCTGACGGCCTTCCATCTGGATCCGCATCACATCATCCAGAGTCTGGATCAAATCTGCATTTGTCTTCTGGAGTGTTTCAAGGTCAACTATTCCACGCTCTGATTCTTTCGCTGTCTCAACCGTTGCCATATGAAGTGTCTCTGCATTCTTTCTGAGAAGTTCATTGGTAATATCTGTTACCTGTCTCTGTGCCTGTGCCGCTTCTGCAGAGTGAGCAATTCCCAGAGCAAGCACCATCTGACTTTTCCATAATGGAATTGTGTTTACGATCGTTGTCTGTATTTTCTCAACCATTACCGTATCATTATTCTGGATCAGCCGGATCTGAGGCGCTGTCTGCATGGCAATCGTACGGGTAAGTTCCAGATCATGCAGTTTCTTTTCAAATCTGCTGCATTTCTCATCCAGGTCTCTGGCTGCCTGCGCGTCTTCGGGAAGCCCGCTCAGAGCTGCCTTATTTTTCATTTCTGCAAGCTTTCCGTTTCTGGTTTCTTCCAGTTTCTTTTTTCCGGCAAGGATATACATGGTAAGTTCTTTAAAATAATTCAGGTTCTGTTCATACATCTTGTCCAGCATAGCAGAATCTTTCATAAGGCGCACCTGATGCTGCTGAAGAGAATCTGTGATCTTCTCCACATTGGCTTGTGCTTTGTCATATTTGTTTTTCAGATTTTCAATCTTAGAAGTCTGCTTTCTGAAAAATCCAAAGAATTTTCCTTCCTCCTGTACATCGAAATCTTTCAGTTCTCCCACAACATTACTGATCAGTTCTCCAATCTCACCCAGATCCTGTGTCTTTACATTCTCAAGAGCTGTATCAGAAAAGTCCGCCATTTTTTTCTGGGTTCCTGCACCATACTGAAGAATCTGATTAGTATTCTCAATATCAATCTTTGCAGCAAAATCATTTACCATTTTCTGTTCTTCCGGTGTCAGTACAGGCACTTCTTCCTTCTGTGTCTGCTTTTTGGGGAGCACTTCTTCTTTCTTTTCAAACTCTCCAAGATCCGGCTCCAGTGTTAATGATGGTGTTTCCATTTCAAAATCTTTAAATTCGTTTCCCATGTCCTCTGCCGCTCCTTTTTATCCTTTTTTATTTTCAGTTCTTTTTCATTTTTGCAAAGTCATCATCTGTCAGACCTTCCTGTGCAAGCAGCGTATGAAGCACTGAAATATCACTTGAAACATCCCACGCAGTATCCTGAAAGGCAGAATCCAGAAGTTTTTCAAATGCCTGATTCAGTGTATCCAGCGTATCCTCTATCTCCTTTTTGGATGCCTGGATATTCTCTCCCTGCACAGGCTGCTGATCCATTTCTTCATATGCATCCAGCAGCTTTACTGTCATGGGCAGATAATAATTCATCAGTTTCTTCAGATCCGGAATAATCTCCGGATGCTTCTGCGCCCGTTCAAAAATCTTCTCCACAATCAGTTCCATTCTGGATATTTTTGCAGAAATCTCCTCTCCAGGAATCGCATCGTTGCTCCTGTGGATCTTATCCAGAAATTCATTTCCTTTATCCAGCACCTCCTGCACTTCAGGCGGTGTGTTCTTTCTGTTTCTCTCCTGTTCAGCCTGATGTTTTTCTTCTTCCTGTTTCTTCTGCTCAAGTGCCTTCTGCGTCTGCGTATATTGCAGATAAGTCTCATTACTGGTGATCAGACAGGTTTCCTGTTCATCAATATGTCCCTGACGGAACCATCTGTCATCAATCATCTTTTTAATATCTTTTTTAACGAATTTCACCGGCTTATTTACTGCTGCTGACAATTGTTCAAAATTACAGTATGTGTGATTTCCCAGTGTGTCAATATACTTTTGAAAACGTTCCAGTTTACCCAGTTTTTTAATGCCGACTGCGAGAAGTCCCACTCCTGTCAAAGCTCCGACTGCCATAAAACAGGTTCCACCGGTCACAAGGGAACTCATATGCCCCACCGCTCCAAAGATGCTAAGGACCAGAGTTCCCAGTCCCATTCCACTGGCAAGGATTCCACCTGAAACAGCAATCATCATACCTTTCATTCTTCCCCCGGTGTTCCTTTCATAAAGAGTCAGCATCTTCTCTTTTGCTTTCTCCTTCTCAATTCTCTGACGTTCCTGCTCCTGTTCACGTTCCCGCCTGCGCTTTTCTTCAAATTCTTTTGTTTTATTGCGGTATACCCCGGAATCACCGGACTGACTGTTTCCGGTTCCAAATACATTATTCAGACCATTTTTGATTGCCTCGCTTCCGGAATCTACAGCAGAATTTACTGCGCTGTTAACAGTCTGTCCCACCGTCTGCTTAATATCCTCGGTCATCTGGCGGTAATCTTTAGTAGAAACTGCTGTGTCTATGATTTTTTTTATTTTGTCTCCAAGTTCTCCTAATTCATCAAAATTCTCGCTCATATTTTCCTCCATTTTCTATTCCATATTATAGCGAAATCCTCTATAAAAAACAAGACTGGCGGATTTTTTGTTACTGTATGTGAACAGTAACGATTTTTCAATTTTTCATTAAAATTGGAAATTTCCCATTGAACTTAGCAGACAAAAGTTTTACAATGGTAAAGAGATAAACAGTAATCACACTTGTAAATACTGTAAATATGTGTGAACGGAGGAAAGATTCATTATGGAAAAAAAGAATATCGACTGGAGCAGCTTAGGCTTCGGTTACGTACAGACCGATTATCGTTATGTATCTAAATTCAAAGACGGCGCATGGGATGCCGGAGAACTGACAACAGATCCTAATGTAACACTGAACGAATGTGCAGGTGTTTTCCAGTATGCGCAGACAGTTTTCGAAGGAATGAAGGCTTACACTACAGAAGACGGACATATCGTTACTTTCCGTCCTGACTTAAATGCAGAACGTATGGCAAACTCAGCAAAGAGACTTGAGATGCCTGTATTCCCGGAAGACCGTTTTGTTGATGCAATTGTTCAGACTGTAAAAGCTAACGCAGCATATGTTCCGCCATACGGTTCAGGCGCAACTTTATATGTTCGTCCATATATGATGGGTACTAACCCGGTTATCGGTGTAAAACCTGCTGATGAGTATATGTTCCGTGTATTCACTACACCTGTAGGACCATACTTCAAAGGCGGTGCTAAACCGATTACAATCCGCGTCAGTGATTTCGACCGCGCTGCACCTCATGGAACAGGCCATATCAAAGCAGGTCTTAACTATGCAATGAGCTTACATGCAATCGTAGATGCTCACAAGAACGGATTCGATGAGAACATGTATCTTGATGCAGCTACACGTACCAAGGTAGAAGAAACAGGCGGTGCTAACTTCATCTTCGTTACAAAAGACGGCAAAGTTGTCACACCGAAGTCCAACAGTATCCTTCCTTCTATCACACGTCGTTCCTTAATCTATGTTGCCAAGGAATACCTGGGATTAGAAGCTGAGGAAAGAGAAATATACTTCGATGAAGTGAAAGATTTCGCTGAATGTGGTCTCTGCGGTACTGCTGCAGTTATCTCTCCTGTCGGAAAGATTGTTGACCATGGTAAAGAAATCTGTTTCCCAAGCGGAATGGAGAAAATGGGTCCGGTTATCCAGAAACTCTATGACACATTAACAGGTATCCAGATGGGACGTATCCAGGCTCCGGAAGGATGGCTGAAAGTTATTGAATAAATAACATCTGACTGCCAGACAGTTAACGTCTTTCAACATCAGAAGAATTGTTGCTGTTCATACACTGCTATCCCGCTGAGAACGTAATGAATAGTAACGTAGATTTTCACTATACAAAAACATCCCTCAGAATCAGTTTAAACACATTCTGAGGGATATTTTTTCTTTTACATCACTGATTTTTCCGGCTCTGCTTTGTTCCTTCTATTTCTTTCTCTCATACTTCACAAACTGATACTCCAGATCAAAGTATGTCTGCTCATCGCTCTCTCCCGTAATTTCCCATTCATCATCTTCGTCCAGATTTGGGAAATGACTGTCTGCTTCATATGCAAAGTCAATCTTTGTCACATGAGCTACATCACAGTACGGAAGCATCTGCGCATAAATGCTGTCACCACCTATACAGTAAACATCTTCTGCCGGATATTTCTTTATCTCTTCCAGTGCTTCTTCAATACTGTGTACTATGATCGCACCCTTTACCTCATATTCTTTATTGGATGTGATCACAATATTGATCCTGTTTTTAAGCGGAAGTCCGTTTGGAAAACTTTCCAGAGTTTTTCTTCCCATCACTACTACTTTTCCACTTGTTTCCTCACGAAACATCTTCATATCTGCCGGAATACTTACCAGAAGCTGGTTGTTCTTGCCGATTCCCCAGTTTTTATCTGCTGCTACGATAACATTCATTTGAATTTTCCTCTCTTGATTTTATATTGTCAATTTAAGTCAGGCGAACAAAATCATCCGCATTCGCTACTTGCTCATAACCAGATAATTGCTCCACAGTTTGGTTAAACGGCAATTGGAATATTCTTAATCTGCGGCCATGTCTCATAATTCTCCACGATCAGGTCATCTGTTGTAAACTGATAGAAATCCTTCACTTCCGGATTCAGTTTCACAACAGGTGCAGGATATGGTTTTCTCTGGATCAGTTCCTTTATCAGCGGGATATGACGGTCATAGATATGGCAGTCTGCCACTACATGAAGCAATTCCCCTGCTTCCATATCACATACCTGAGCCACCATCATAAGCAGAAGTGCATACTGACATACATTCCAGTTATTCGCCGCAAGGATATCCTGGGAACGTTGATTGAGGATTGCATTCAGAGTCAGCTTATCGTTCCCCGGTGTCTGTGTCACATTAAATGTCATGGAATATGCACAGGGATACAGATTCATCTCATGGAGATCCTGATGCACATAAATATTGGTCATAATTCTTCGGCTGAACGGATTATTTTTCAGATCATAGATCACTCTGTCTACCTGATCCATCATTCCTTCTTTGTACTGATGTTTCACGCCAAGCTGATACCCATATGCCTTACCGATAGAACCACTCTCATCTGCCCAGCTGTCCCAGATATGGCTGTGAAGATCATGGATATTGTTGGATTTCTTCTGCCAGATCCAGAGGATCTCATCCATGGCACTCTTTAACGCTGTACGTCTGAGTGTCATAGCCGGAAATTCCTTTCTCAGATCATATCTGTTTACCACTCCGAATTTCTTGATCGTATATGCCGGAGTTCCATCCTCCCACACAGGACGGACTTTTTCTCCTTCCGTACTTGTCCCGTTTTCCAGGATATCCTGACACATTTTTATAAATACATCATCTGCGTAACTCATTTTTCTTTACACTCCTGTTTTTCTGTTTTTTATATTGTTTCAGGTCTTACTTTAATCCCCTTTCTGCTCATGCAGCAGCCACAGTTTCTTCTCCAGACACCGAAATTCCACTCTCGTCACATCTGCACAGTACTCTCCGTCTGCATGGAGCACCATTGGCTTATCCAGAATCAGGCGAAATCCTTTTTCATTTCTGATAGTAAAACCATTAATATGCTCCTGCTTTGCAGCAACCAGAAACGGAAGCAGGAAAAAAGTCTGCCATTTGGCGATTCCGGATGCACTGCCAAGCGAGAGCAGACCGTCCTGCACCGATGCATGAGGTGCCATAGGAACCCCTCCGCCTTCTGCCGGCAGATTCATAGCTGCCGCAAAGATCATCTTCGGAAGAATATAGCCTCCATGTTCTGTCACCACCTTTGCATTGGCTGTCTCCATGGTAAAAAGAGACTGCACCGTCAATGCAAGATATGTAAGCTTACCCAGATGGAAACGGTTTAAAACCTGTTTCAGTCTGGAATGAAGTGCTTTTTTACACACAAGTGCATCCAGTCCCAGGCCGGAACTGATTCCAAAAATCCGCGGCTTCTCACAGCCTTCCCAGCTTACCTGCCCCAGATCTATCCTGTAAAGTGCTTCACCTCTCTGATCCTTTCTGATACAGGCACAGATTTCCCTCAGGCTCTCCTTCGGTGTTTTCGGCAGTTTCAGATTTCTGCCAAAATCATTCCCTGAACCAGTGGGGATCACGCCAAAACGTACCTTATCAAAGTCAGTAATACCATTCAGGACTTCATTGATCGTACCGTCTCCCCCAACCACAAGCAGATAAACAGGCCCTTCACCCTTCACCCGGGAAATCTGCTCAGCCAGTTTCGCGGCATGCCCTTCATATCTGGTCATATGGGCTTCATATTTTATTTTGTATCCCCGAAGCAGACACTGTGTCTCATTCCATACCCTGTGCGCCCGCCCTGTACCCGCTCCATTATTTACAATAATCTGTATCCTTCTCATTCTTCCTCACTTATACATTATATTTATTTTCTGCCGTTTCTTCTATCTCATTATAAATGCCAATACCTATACTATACAATATTTACCCATCACATACAAGACTTCGAAACTGCGAAATCGTTACTGTTCATTCGTTACTGTTCACTCCGTTCACAGTAACGTAGCCAAAATTCATTCAGATTGCCTGCGGCAATGGAATTTTGGCTTGTATGTCTCGGGATTTTGGCATATTCATGCCAAAACACCTCGCGGGACAGTGGTGTGTGAACAGTAACCTCCGTTCTCAGCAATACGCTTTACGATATGTCTTACAGGATTGTCAATCAGATATTCGCAATTGAAGCATGGGATTTACTTACAGCAATTCTATATTTTGTCAAAAAGTCAAAATAATACATAAATCCGTCAAAATATCGAAAGCATTTTCTCCATAAAGTATTTATATTTATGCAATACAACTATACACAAATTCTAAAGTAATTCCATAAAATAATGCAATCAAGACAGTTCAGCAGAGTGTGAAGGACAAGGAAGATACCTGCAGGCGTGCTGACGCACGGCAAAGATATCTGACGCAGGACTTCACGCTATGATGGGCTGGATTGTTTGCAGTAATTTATGGAATTGCTATAAATTATCAGGGGCAAAAGCTATTTACAGCAATCCTCGTAAATAATGCGTATTGAGAGGATTGTTATAGTCAGCTCACATAATTCTCATTCAAATCAAACGTACTAAAATATAATATTATCAGGAGGTCTTTACAATGGAAAAAAGATGGTGGAAAGAAAGCGTCGTATATCAGATCTATCCTCGCAGCTTCTGCGACAGCAACGGAGACGGAATCGGTGATCTTAACGGTATCACCGGCAAACTTGACTATTTAAAAGAGCTTGGAATTGACGTAATCTGGCTCTCTCCGGTTTACAAATCACCAAATGATGACAACGGATATGATATCAGTGATTATCAGGCGATCATGGACGAATTCGGAACCATGGAAGACTTCGACCGTATGCTTGCCACAGCTCACGAAAAAGGCATCAAAATCATGATGGACCTGGTTGTAAACCATACCTCCGATGAACACAAATGGTTCATCGAGAGCCGCAAATCCACAGACAATCCTTACAGAGATTACTACATCTGGCGTCCTGCAAAAGAAGACGGAAGCCTTCCGAACAACTGGGGTTCCTGCTTCTCCGGTCCTGCATGGGAATACGACAAGACAACAGATATGTATTTCCTGCACCTGTTCTCCAAGAAACAGCCTGATCTGAACTGGGACAATCCAGCTGTACGTCAGGATGTTTTCGATATGATGAACTGGTGGCTGAAAAAGGGGGTTGACGGATTCCGTATGGACGTTATCAGTCTCATCTCCAAAGAGCCGGGGCTTCCTGACAAAGAACCTGGAATTAATGGCTATGCAACCTTCAATGTATCCGCAAACGGTCCTCATGTACATGAATACCTTCAGGAAATGCGTCAGAAAGCACTGAATAATGCTGACACGATCACTGTAGGCGAATGCTCAGGTGTTACTCTGGAAGAGGCAAAGAAATATGCAAGAAGCGATGAAAAAGAGCTGAACATGGTATTCCAGTTTGAGCATATGGATGTTGACAGTGATGAAAAAGCCGGCAAATGGACAACCAGAAAGATGGATCTGCGCAACCTGAAAAAAATCCTTACACGCTGGCAGAAAGGTCTTCAGGATATTGCATGGAACAGTCTCTACTGGGAAAATCATGACCAGCCAAGAAGCGTTTCCCGTTTCGGCAATGACAGTGACGAATACAGAGAAATCTCTGCAAAAATGCTTGCAACATGCATCCACATGATGCAGGGTACACCTTATGTATATCAGGGCGAGGAACTGGGTATGACAAACTGCCCGTTTAACACTCTTGATAACTTCCGAGATCTCGAAAGTATCAATGCTTTCCATGAATTAACCGAACAGGGTAAGATGACCGAAGAGGACATGATGGCAGCGATCAGTTATAAGGGACGTGACAATGCAAGAACCCCTATGCAGTGGGACGACAGTGCTTACGCAGGTTTCTCCACAGCTAACCCCTGGATTATGGTAAACCCGAACTACACTAAGATCAATGCCAGAGATCAGGTTAACCGCGAAGATTCCGTATTCAAATATTATCAGAAACTGATCAAGCTCCGCCATGAAAGTGAACTGATCGTATACGGTACCTATGATCTGATCCTTGATGATGACAAGGATATCTACGCTTATATCCGTACACTTGGCGATGAAAAACTGATCGTATACTGCAATTTCAGCGAGAATACACGTGAAGTAGAGCTTCCTGAAGAATTTGTAAACAAAAAAGTTCTTATCTCTAATTACAGTGATGCAAAAGCAAACCCAAAAATCACTCTCAGACCTTACGAAGCAATCGTAATCCAGAAATAATATTCCGTGCAGGGCTGTTGTCAGATATTTTTTGACGACAGCCTTATATTTTGCATTTTTTAATTATTATCGCTCTCTCCCAAACGACTTATGAGCAACAGTTACAATTTTCTTTTATTTTATTCAAACTTTTTTGTGCAATACTTGCATTTTCATGTCCCAATGTGATAATATATTCATATATTTTTGTATTGAGGTGAATCTCACATGATAACAATTAAAGAAATGGCAGAGATGCTGGGAATCAGTACCACCACAGTGTCAAATGTCATTAATGGAAAAACCAGCGAAGTTTCTCAGAAAACTGCTGAAAAGGTTCAGAAACTTCTGGACGAATATGATTACATCCCAAATATGAATGCAAAAAATCTCGCACAGAATCATTCCAGACTCATCGGAATTGTATTAAAAAGGCGAAAGGATAAATACGAGAATATCTTCACAGATCCATTTCACGGCGAATTGCTGGGAGCTCTGGAAGCTGCTATTCGTGAACAGGGCTATTATATGATGCTTTATACTTCTGAAGATATTGATGAAATCGTGCGCAACGTAGTGAGCTGGAACACTGAAGGGCTGATTCTCATCGGTATGCTCCACGACGATTATCTCAAGATCAGAAGTAAATACAAAAAGCCTGCTGTCCTTATCGACAGTTACACTCCAAAAAATATTGCCAGATACGTTAACATCGGTCTGGATGATGAACAGGGCGGATACCTGATGACAAAGTATCTTCTTGACTGCGGTCACAGAAAAATCGCCTTTCTTGCCGACAATATGGAAGGTGTAGACTATATCCGATACACCGGACATCAGCGGGCACTTCAGGAATACGGACTGGATATTGATCTGGATAATCTGATTGTGACCCGCCCTTCCAAATATGAACGTCAGGGAAGTATGGAGGAGATTTATGCAGTCGCACACAAGTTCACTGCCTTTATGTGTTGTTCCGATTATTACGCAGTTACCCTGATGAAATATCTCAAAGAAAAGGGAATCCGCTTTCCGGAAGATCTCTCCATCACCGGATTTGACGACAATTTGTATGCACAGCTTTCATGTCCTTCACTTACCACTATTCACCAGGATATCTTTCCGCGCGGAACCATTGCCGCAGAATATCTGTTCAAAATGATTGATGGTTGGAATCCAAAAACAACGAACCTTTCTCTTCCGGTCAGACTTGTAGTACGTGACAGCGTAAAGCTTCTGAATCCCCCTGAAGATGATTCCTCCGATGACGGTTCAGCTTTATAAGGCACTCAGGGATATCTGTCGCGGGATTTCACGCTCTGATGAGCCGGGAGCAATATGCATTATTTACGAGGATTGCTATAGAAGATTGCTATAATTCATGGATACAAAAAGAACGAAAATCCAAGTACTCATACCTGGATTTCCGTTCTTTTTTCTTCTGCTACATCTCAATAACAAGGAACTGATAACCCTGCAGTTCAATCTTATTTCCATCCATAGCTACATTGTCATAGTTATTGATCAGAACCTTCCTGCACTCTCCTGCAAGTTCAATGGTTTGTGGCTCTTTCTGGTAATTACCAACTACAAGAAGAGTCTTATCCCCTTTACGATAGTATGCCATCAGATTATGTACATCTTCCCATACAGGTTCCAGTTCTCCGTAAACAACAGTCTCTTTGTATTCCGGATCCTTACGCAGTGCGATAAGTTTCTTATAGAAACTTCTCACAGATTCCGGATCATTCATCTGGCTCTCTGCATTGATCTTTGTATAATTCGCATTGACCTTCAGCCATGGTTTACCTGTTGTAAATCCTGCATTCTCACCATCTGTCCACTGCATCGGTGTTCTGGCATTATCGCGGCTGAATCTGGAAACAGCTTTCAGTGCTTCCTCAGGTGTACATCCTGCTTCCAGAGCTACCTTATACTCATCCAGACTGGAAATGTCATCTACCTGATCGATAGATTCAAACTTCACATTCTCCATACCAAGTTCCTGGCCCTGGTAGATAAACGGAAGTCCGCGAAGCATAAAGTTCAGACCGCCAAGCATCTTCTTACTTTCGTCACAGCAGTCACCTTCCGGGATATATCTGCTGACACCACGTGGCTCGTCATGATTTTCAATAATATTGGAAACAAATCCGATATCACCAATTTTTCTCTGTGTTGTAAAGCAACATTTCTTGTAGGCATCCGGAGTAATCTGTTTGCAGTCATACCATCCCTTGTCAGATGCCCCCCAGATAGTCTCTTCGAAGTCAAACATACTGGAGAAATATCCATTATCGCCGATGAAATCCGGAATCTCTTCATCCTTCTCATCGAAAACTTCACCGACAGAGAATGCATCGTATTTTTTAAAGGTGCGGTCTCTCATCTCGCCAAGGAAGTCACCGATTCCCTTTGCTTCTTTCAGCATCTTCCTGATACTGCAAAGACCGTCTTCACGATCCGGCTCATAGTCATGCATCGGAAGTGCTTTCTTGATATTGATAATCGCATCAATACGGAATCCACCAAGACCTTTATCCAGCCACCAGTTGATATTCTTATAAACTTCTTCCCTTACTTCCGGGTTCTCCCAGTTCAGATCGGGCTGTTTCTTATGGAAAACATGCAGATACTGTTTATTTGTTCCAGGAAGATCTTCCCATACAGGTCCGCCGAAATAAGAACGCCAGTTAGTTGGAAGTTCTCCTTCTTTCTTGTCACGCAGATAGAAGAAATTACCATATTTACCATCCGGATCCTCACATGCTTTTTTAAACCATTCATGTTCATCAGAACAATGGTTTACAACAAGATCCATCAGAATGTACATATCTCTCTTCTTAGCCTCAGCAATCAGTTCATCCATATCTGCCATGGTTCCGAAGCGAGGATCAATATCATAATAATCTGAAATATCATATCCCTGATCAGCTAACGGAGAGCGGTAGCAGGGGGAAAGCCAGATAATATCAACTCCCAAATCTTTCAAATAGTCAAGCTTCTCAATAACACCTCTCAGATCTCCAATTCCATCTCCATTGGTATCATAAAAACTCTTCGGGTAAATCTGATAAGCAACCTTTTCATTCCACCATTTCTTTACCATTGTAAAAATCCTCCTGTATTTTTTTATTAACCGACGCTATTATCTGCTTTTTTCCCGGTATTATACCCTCTCACCTTTAGCGCCTAAGTTCTCTGTTCTATTTAAAAATAATTATATCAACATCCACTCCTTCTGTCTTATATTTTTTTGATAAAAAAATACATAATTTTGACTTTTTATATTACCAGCATTCTCTGTAATACAAAAATCAGATAAGTAAACTTTTATTCTCATTACCATAAGCTTACTTATCTGATCGTTATTTACTGTGTTTCTTTTAGTAAATGTCTGCGGTACTGCAGTGGTGTTGTTGATGTATATTTCCTGAACTCCCTGAGAAAGTTTCCCAGATTATTATATCCACATTCCAGACAGATTTCCGTAACTGTCAGATCTGATTCTTTCAGATAATGGATTGCTTTCTTAATCCTGTACTCGTTCACATATTCCATAGGCGAACGTCCGATAACTTTCTTAAAGAATCTGCAAAAATACTGTTCATTCATTCCAATCAGATCCGCCAGATCACGAATATATATCTTCTCTTTATAGTTCTCCTGAATATAAGTCAGAGTGGTCTTGATCGTCTCAATCCGACGGTCATGATTCTTCTCCGTTACCTCAAACAGATTATTCGCAGACAGAACTGCCAGAATCCGAAGCAGCGCTGATTTAATAAACAACTGTCGGGTGATATCATCCGTAACCGCCTCGCCGTCATAATAATTCTCCCGAAAAGAATCTCCGCCAAATACATTACGGATTTCTTCATAAGATTTTCTTACCGGTTCAAATGCCGATTCATTCTTTCGCAGACATCTCGGAAACTGGATACTGCCATTTTGTACCGGCTGGATCAGATTCGTCTGAATCTGATCCAAAGCATATGCAGAGCTTAGCATATCCATATGAAAAACCACCGCATTTTCCACACAGCCGCCGTTTTTTTCAACAGAAATACTGTGAAGTTCCCCGGGATTAATAAAATAAAAACATTCCTCTGAAATGTTGAAACGTTCCATATTTACTTCCAGACAGAACTCTCCACCCGAAAAATAAAGCAGTTCTACTTCTTCATGCCAGTGGTGTTTCACCATATTCCCTTTTATCCTTGTTCCTGTCTGATAGAACGCACAGGGAAAGTCCTGTGTACCATGGACGCGTATTTCCTTTAAAGTTGATGGTTGTTGATTCTGCATGAGGTAAGTCTCCTGTTGTTTGTTATTTTTACATTATAAGACTTTTGTTTTTTTTCTGCAACTTATCTGTATGTATATATTTTTTTGCGGTCAAAAACAGCAGCCCTGCCCGACATAAAAATACCTCTGAAACAGATTTGGGCTGTTCACCATATCTATTTCAGAGGTATCCTATTAATCTATAACAATACAGGATATTTTTACTTATAATAAATGTCTATACATTTTTGTGCCTGTTCAAAGAAGCTCTGTTTTATCTTGGCCATCTGTCTTCTTTTGACATCAATGGTGCGAACGGTGCATGAGGATGTGTCTGATACCAGTACGCAACACTTGCCACGTCATCCTGACGCTCAAATAATCCTCTGTATCCAACACCAATCTGCTGGATCGTCACACGCAGATCCTCATCAAAGCAAATTGGATCCTGAATATGCCAACGATAGAATCCTCTCATTGGAGGGCAGTCATCATTATGATAGAAGTTGTGGATCAGTTCATCATGAGCAGAATAATACGGATAGCCCAGATATGGTGTATTATAATTTTGTTCCACAGTCTTGCCGTCTACCTGTTTTGCAAAACTCCAGGAGCCTCCGAAATAATCTTCAGAACCAGTTCCGCAGATTGTCGGATATTCGTCATCTCCGTCAATATAGAATTTTACTTCGCCTTCTCCCCACCAGTAACGTTCCAGTGTTGTCAGAGCAATATAAGTTCCTACATAATGCCCTTTTCCTTTTACACCATCGAGAATTGTGTAATCTTTCTGTTTCTCTGTCAGGCGCTCCCTTTTCCACTGTGCATGGAAATAAGTGATATCTTCCGGAAGTTCATCATACAGACAATAATCTACCTGATAGAAAAATGCCGGAATTTTATTTGCATGCTGATTCTCTAATGTAATCTTCGCTTTCTTTTTAAACGGCATTGGGAAATAGCAGTTAAATCCTCTGTTTGGCACTACTGCCATCGGTACAGAATTTACAATGCATTCTCTGCCAAATCCACAGCAGAAGAAGTCTCCGAGCGGACTTTCTACAGATGGATACTCTTCATCATCCCAGTACATACGGATAACCAGATCCCTTAATACAAAACAATCTGCATCTGTTGTCTTGTTATCCACTGTAATCCAGATATGATTGATTTCTCCCGGACCTTCCATCTCTGCAAGAGTTACAGTTGCACCCGGCTCAATATCATTCAGGCAGGGACTTCCTTTTCTGGACGGTCCCAGATGGCTCGCTGCCATTCCGCCTTTACCTTTTTCTCCGTGTGGATTCTCTGCATTAATTGCACGGCTTCTTCCATGTTTTGCCAGAGCAATTCCACCAAGTCCACCTTTAAATGACTGATACATAGTTTTTCCTCCCTGATATTTTTAATAATATGGCATTAACACCCAAAAAACATTCCGTTTCTGGTCTGCTTATGCTTTTACTCCACATGCCATTATATACCATCCATAATCTATTTGTAAACCTCACACGACTGAAGTCGCGTACTTCCAGACGCTTTAGGCGTCAGACTGAATATCGGCGGATACGCCTGTAACTTATAGCAATCCTTGTAAATAATACATTTAAGAGGATTGCTATAGCTTTTACTTGTGTTTCCCTATAACTCCCTGTATAATAAAAAACAATGTCTATTATCATGACATCTTTTTTATATGAGTGCGCAATCAATTAACTTTTACCGCCACTACATCTGTTTTGCGGAAAACCTGTCAGTGGCAGTTGTGGTAAATGCCAATATACTTATTATAAGGAGATTTAAAATGGGGGTAACTGAAAAAACAGCAATTCTTGTTATCAGCTTCGGCACAAGTTATGAAGAAACGCGAAAAAAAACAATTGAACAGATTGAATCTGACCTGCATCATGCATTTCCGGAATATCCGTTATACCGCGCATGGACAAGTCCCCGTATCCGCGCCAAACTCCAGAAGCGGGACGGGATCCACATTATGGATATTGATGAGGCAATGACCCAGCTGAAAGCGGACGGAATTCGAAATGTCGTTGTACAGCCAACCTATGTGATCACCGGATTTGAGAGTGATGCTATGAAAGAAAAAGTTCTTGCACATAAAAAGGATTTCGATTCTGTCATTATCTGTGATTCTCTGATGGTTACAAAGCAGGACAAAGAAGAGGTCTGTCAGGCTATGGCACAGGAATATCACCCTGATTCTGATGAAATTCTCTTATTTATGGGACATGGAACAGAGCATGTTGCCAATGAACTTTATCCTGAGATGGACGAACTGTTTAAGCATTTCGGCTATTCCAATATGCATATGGGAACGGTTGAAGGGGATTTCTCCATTGAAAGCTTTCTGGATAAATTAAAAAATCTGCATCCGGCTCATGTTCATCTGGCACCTTTTATGATCGTCGCAGGTGATCATGCTACCAATGATATGTCCGGAGAGGACGATGATTCCTGGAAAAGTATTCTGGAAAAAGAGGGATATTCTGTCAAATGTACTCTGAAAGGTCTTGGCGAGATCCAGGCGGTCAGAGATATTTTTATCCGCCATACCAAAGCCGGACTGGACAGACTTTCAGAAATCCAGGCTTAAACGCAGCATAAAATTGAGAGTACATTCAAGTCAAAAGGTTACTGTTCCCTCTGTTCACAGCAACACGCTTTACGGGATATTACCAGTAAACAATAACGTCAAAAGGAGCATATCACATTAAGTTCTCATTAATGTGGCAGCTCCTTTTTGTCTTTCCTTTTTTGAATATGTATTTTTTCCTGATTATTTAATGACTTCTTTTTTTCTTCTTTTTATTAGGATTATTCAGTACAGACCAGCAGAATGCCTGAACAAGAAGTATTCCGATAAACGCCCCTATACTGTCGATTCCCACATCCTTTACCGCAGGTGTACGGGCATCCACAAAAGACTGATGATACTCATCCAGCCCTGCAAATCCCACACAGACAATTCCCGCAAGAAGCATCAGCCAGATTCCTCTCACACCATAGACATATAAAGGAAAAGAAATAGCGATAGCCAGCAGAAAATACTCTGTCATATGTGCCGCTTTTCTCACATAATAGTGAATTCCATCTGCCTTATAAGCAATCTCTTCACTGCTCAGATTCTCTGACAAAAGCTCGCTCTTCGTTTCTATGATCTCATAACTTATTTTATAGCTCAGATTACCTGAAACTTCACCCGGCTGGGCTGAGAACGAAAAGATGATATACATCATCAGCAGTGCCGGTAAAAAAGACAACGGTTTCAGCAATGTGATCAATATTTTCATTCTTTCTCGTTTTCCCCGTCTTCCTCTTCGTCTTCCAGATTCTTAACCATATTAGCCCTTTCAGCAATGCTCATTGATCTGTTCTGCCCGGATGCATCCTCTTTCTTCAGTTCTCCGCCTGCGGCAGCTTCCATTGCCGCATTCTTCGCAGCTTTTGCTTTCTTGATCTTCTCTTCAGAGAGCATATTTTTAATGCCGAAAAACAGCAGACCAGCACCAATAGCTGCAAATGCAATTCCGGCAAGCATAAATCCCATACTTGTTCCTTCTTCGCCTGTCACATATCCCTTACAGAGACTGTAACTTGTATACAACAGATACACTCCCGCCAGACTCCAGAGTATAAATCTTCCATTGGAGACTTTCTGTTCTTCTGTATCCGGCTCTTCTTTCCCGCTCTTTGCAATTTCCAGCGTATCTTCCTGCTGAATCGCTGCCGGGCTTTGTTCCAGCAGTTCTTCGTTTTCGTTTTTCTCCATAAAAACCTCCTCATATTTATAACTTTTATAACTGTTCAACACCTTAACAGATGAAACTATCTTATCATTTTTTCTTTCAAACGTAAAGTCTTATACCTTAACAGCGAGAAAGACTGCCGAATTGCTCCGACAGTCTCTCATTTTTTACAAGTTCTCCCTGTTCTGCCGCCGGATTTTTCTCCGTACAGCCTGCACAGCCAATGCTGAAAACAAGTATCAGCAACAATATCATTTTGTTTTTTCCCAATATCCGGTTCTCCTCTCTTAAAATGGATTTTAATGGTTCTATAGCAATTCGCAGCCATCAAACAACAAATAGTTACAGATCGTTATAGTTTAACCGGATATCTCTCCATTTTATACATCCACTCAGAAACCTTTTTTTCTCATATAGACAGCAATATCATGATAAACCTGCTCCCTGCCGATCTCATTAAGAATTTCATGACGCATTCCCGGATACAGTTTCCCCTTTACATCTTTATAACCGGCCCGTCGCATAGCCCGCACTGTCTTTGCAAAATGGCGCACATTGATCAGACAGGGATCCTCAGCCCCGCTTACAAACAATACCGGCATATCTGGATTTGTACAGGAAAAATGCTCCACATCATAGGCACGCTTCATCAGTTCAAATAATGCCAGATACGCATCGTCCGTAAAAGTGAAACCACACAATTCGGATTCCTCATATTCTTTCGCCACATCAGGGTCAGAACAGATCCAGGCTGTACACCTCTTATCCTTTCGGAATTTCATTGCCCCTGCACCAAATGACATTGTTTCGATAAGTTTACTTCTGTGTCTCGGTCCAAAGACTGCTTTCTCTGTCTTTGCAATGGCAACTCCCAGAGGCATGGCAGTATTGTAGCTTGGAGAACCGCACACGATCAGCATATCTACGCAGCTGTCATGTTCTGCCACAAATGCCCTCACTGCTAGTGAGCCCATACTGTGCCCCATCAGGATCAGCGGAAGTTCCGGATAATATGCATGGATTTTCCTGTTCACTGTTCGGATATCCTGAAGCATCGCCTGTGCTCCCCCACCGTATGTAAAGCCGAGATCATCCTGATGTTTTACACTTTTTCCATGTCCTCTGTGATCATGGATCACCACCACATATCCAAGCTTTGCCAGATACTGCATAAACGGAATATATCTCTCTTTATGCTCACTCATTCCATGAACCAGCTGTACAACTGCACGATAAGGTTTCTTATCCGGTATCAGTGCCATGACCGAAATCTCAAGCCCGTCTGCTTCTGATTTAAAAGAACTCTCATACTTCATAGATCCACGCCTTCTTTCTGTATTTTCGCATATTATTCTTTATTTTTTCCGCTTCGATGTTACTGTTCACTCCGTTCTCAGCAACACTCTGATTACTATAATTTTGATTATAAGTAAGACAATTGCCATTGTCAACGCATTCTGATATAATCAATTATATCGTTACTGTTCACTCTGTTCTCAGTAACGCAGATATAAAATTGAAACTTTTTAACATAATACGTTTCAGAGCAGTTATGCTCTAAAGTGTGTTTGAAAAATCATTCCCACAAATTGTGACGCACATCTTGCGTAAAACATTTTTCAAGCATACTCTAAGACAGGAGGCAATATGACAAAAAGTAATAAAAAAGGACATGCCGGGCTGATCATTTTCATTCTGATCCTGATTTTCGCCATTGGAGGAGGTACCGGCTTCTATTTCTATCAGCGACAGCAGCCACGAAAAGCAGTGGAACATTTTCTTGACAGCATGAAGAAAATGGACTTCGACACGATGGAATCCCTGATTCAGAGCAGTGATCTCACTGCGCTGGACAATGCTGATATCCGAGATGCCGCATACACAGATTTCTTCTCAGAGATCAACAAAAAAATGACTTATAAAATCACGAAAAACAGATTTGATATTCAGAATGGTACAGCTTCTGTCACAGCACATATCACTTACATTGACGGAACTAATATTTATAAAGCGACTATCACTGAATTTCTCCGTCAGATCGTTTCCAACGCTTATGCCGGAAACCAGCTTACAGAAGAAGAGACACATGCAAAACTTGCTTCCATCCTGAGTGAACAGGCAAAAAAAGTGGAAAAAGATGTATTCTCCGAAACAGATATCACCTATCCGGTGATCAAAACAGATTCCGGATGGAAAATTGTTTCCCTGGATGATGAGACAGTAAAAATCATGTCAGCTAACTTCAAGAGTGTTGAAGAGGAAATAAACAACTCCCTCAACAATATGGACGGTGAAGATTCCTCAGGTTCTTCTTCCAATGCACCGGAAGCATCTGCAGATGATACGCTTAATCTCACAACAGAAAAATTTACGATCAAATATACCAAACATACGATTACCAAAGACTTTGCCGGAAATCCATGTATTATGGTTTATTACGATTACACCAATAATTCTTCCTCTGCATCCAGCGCAATGGTTGATGTCAGCCTAAAAGCTTACCAGCATGGAGAATCCTGCGAGGCAGCGATTCCCGAGAATAATGACGATGCGATCAATCATTTTACAGCTGAGATTCAGCCCGGACAGACCGTTAATGTATGCCAGGCATTTACACTGACAGATGAGAGTGATGTAACAGTTCAGGCACAGGAGGCATTTTCCTTTGATGAGGATGCAACTGCCAGACAGATACTTAAAGTAAAATAATCCGATTGTCAGACAGAGTTCCTCAATTGAGGCAGAGAACTTATTTGATTCTGTTAAAATATGCACAGCGATTTAAAATTAATTTGAACCTGCTGTGCATATTTTTTGTCTTCCATGGAACAATATGAAATGTAATAGCTTTATGATTCCTGTCAGAGCTGTCTGCAGCCACAGGGAGACGAAAGGATGGTGACTTATGGGAAGTAAATGTTTAAGATATACGGCACTGACGATTTCCATCATCGGAGCTGTTAACTGGGGACTGATCGGTTTTTTCAATCTGAATCTGGTTGCTCTCCTTTTCGGAAGCATGAGCTGGATTTCCAGAATCATATATGGTCTGGTAGGAATCTGTGGACTCTGTCTTCTGACCTTCTACGGCGATTCAGACACTGAATCTGAATAAGAAAGAATCCTGCAAGCAGGATTCTCAGCCTGCGGCGGGTCGCTTCAGCGACATAATTCCTCTACGCCGCAGTGCGATCCTGCCCGAAGGGCTTTTTTATGTTATAGGAACATTACGGAGTAATTTCCTATAATATAAAAAAAGACTTCGGAAAATCCGAAGTCCCAAGAGCGATAGACGGGGCTCGAACCCGCGGTCTCGACCTTGGCAAGGTCGCGCGT